>CAMWMS010000074.1 GCA_947175435.1 uncultured Lachnospiraceae bacterium
AAAGATCCAGTGTTTTTGCATTTTCTATTTACGTGAAAAAATGGGGAAACTCAAATAAAGGATTTAGATTGAATAGCAGACAAGGATAAGATATAATAAAATTGTTAGTGATTGCCTAACATAGACGGTGTATGCTTGTAGTAGGGCTACACCGTCGCTTTTTGTACATATAGCACATTTTCCAGAAGTACAAAGGTTTCATAACATTGTTTGTGCATTTTAAAAGTGCACCTTTAAAAATATAAGCCATTATACATAAATTCCACGGGCAAGCGTACCCAAACGCATATGCCGTAACCGTTCCGGCTGAATCCTCCCGCCATTTCCTTGTCCGATATATGCCTAGCGTCTAGGCTGGCACAAAGCACTTAATGAGGTTTTTCACGAATTTAGTGCGACTGACTGATACGGTTATGTACCTATAAATTGCCAATACAAAAAATTACGTCCAATCTGAAAACTTGGCTGATACAGCCTGACCATGTGAAAGACTCTTGCAATATGATGTGGCATATTGTAGAATAATGGATGAGATAACAAAAAAAGGCAGGACGTGAAAGGCTGGCACCTCTCACGTCCCTATGCAGGAGAAAGCACCTCTCCCACACAGCAAAGATATTTGCACCCATCGCCATTATACCTTCTTTTCCATGAGTCTGCAAGGGGAGGAAAATGACGTTTATGTGCGTTGTCAGCGGTGTAGGGATTATAAGGCTCTGCGCCGCTTTTGTTGTCTCATCGGACTGGTCTGTAGGGGACGGACGGAAGTCTTGTCCCCCAATGACTGAGCCGATGGGTACGGTACGACAAAGACAACCATACTATATATAATGAAAGGAAGAAAGACTATGAAGACTATGAAAAAATTCATGAAAGCAATTACACTTATGTTCATGGCAGTAACAATGCTTTTGGGGACAGGGACAATCACGGCAAATGCACAGGCGATGATTCCCGGCTGTATGAAAATAGCAGAAGACGGGAGAATCGAAGTGTCATGCAATCATGCTGACACAATTAAAGACTCGTCGGGGCAATGGTGGCATCACACAACTAGCGGCTATCCGTTTTGTTATTATGAAGAAGAATATATAAAAGAAATGTTCGGAGACAAAGTTGTTGGGTACACATACTATCTCGACAGCTATCTCTCTGATTATGTCAAGACACATGATGAGTCAGAGTGGCCAAGCTTCGTCATCAAAGGTAGTGACGGCGTTCCGTTTTATTATTCATGGATCAACGCGGATGAGTCAAACTTGATAACGATTAAAGGTGACGGAAAAGTTTATGATAAGATAACGGTCAGGTATTATGTAAAATACTGTTATGACGAGAAAAGTGACAGATGGATGGAAGACAAGGCATACAAAGGTCCTTATGTGGCAGGTTCTTATCCATACTATTGTATACAATTAGGTATTATCGACAAAGAAGTAACATTGGAAGATCTTACCGAGCAGACCAAAGAAGATATTGCAAATGGAAAAGAAGTAAAAGGCGAGGCTGTTAAGCCCACACCGTCTAAGTATGACGACAAGCCCGTAGATTCTGAAACAGGCGAACCTATAAAACCTTCTAATCCGGTAAATCCGCCCACTGAAGGCGAAGAAATCAAAGACCCGTATGCAGATGAGAATACTCTCGGTGCAACAGTTACACTCAGTACGGACTGCATCAAGGTTAAGACCAATAAGAAGGGTGTTGTAGCGCAGAAGCCGCTTCCTAAGACAGTCAAAGTTGGAACTAAGGCACTTAAGAAAAATAAGACCTTTGTGGTTTCCTATGAGAAGTATGATGACGGCTGGAATACGACAGACGCAGTAAGGGAAGAAGGTATCTACAGACTTGTAATCACAGGTCAGAACGGTTACGAAGGCGTGTATAAGAAACGGCTTTATGTAACCGCAGACAAAACCATCAAGGCAATGTCCTCAGTAGTAGTTAAGGTCAATAAAATTCCTTATTCTGGCGAGCCCATTACATCTGGTGTCATCAAGAGCGTTAAGGTTGGCAAGCGTGTACTGGAAGAGGGAACTGACTATACGGTAACTTATAAGAACAATCTGGACAGCGGCACAGGGCAGGTAACGCTCACAGCCATCGAGGGAAGCGGAGTGCTCGGTACAAAGACAGTGAACTTCACGATTACCGGCAATAAGATGAACAAAGTGAAGGTTACTGGCTTGAAAGCTATGGTGTATGATCCTAACGCAGAGATGGTACAGAATATGTCTGATGTTCAGCTTACCTATGCTGGCAGTCAGCTTGTAGAAGGTACTGATTTTACTCTTGCTTACACGAACAATACAAAGGCTGGTACTGCAAAGATCACGTTCACGGGTAAAGGTCTTTATAACGGGACACTTACCAAGACCTTCAAGATCACAAAAATGCCGCTCAATGACGGCATGCTTGACGAGGCATCCAAGAACATCGAGCTGACCTATACCAAAAAGGCACAGAAGCCCGAGGTGAAGCTCACAGTTGGCGGCACTGAACTCAAGAAAGGCACCGATTATACACTTGCCTACAGCAACAATGTTAAAGTAAGCACGGATGAGAAGCCTGCATGGATTACCGTCAAAGGCAAAGGCAACTACTCCGGCAGTTTCAAGGTGAAATTCGCAATCATTCCCGAGGTTGATGATAACGCCGCGAAGCCGAACACCACGAGTATACTTTCTACAAAAGAAGTACCCGAAGAGGATGATACCGTGTCCGGCAATTCTGTAGAGAATGAGACTTCTGAAACAGATGATACCGTCAGTGGGAATGATCTCCCTGTGGAAGATGAGACTCCGTCAGAAGACGACCTCCCTGTGGAAGATGAGACCCTTGTAGAAGATGACCTCCCTGTGGAAGATGAGACTCCGTCAGAAGATGATCTCCCTGTGGAAGATGATACCGTCAGTGGGAATGATCTCCCTGTGAAAGATGAGACTCCTGCAATGGATGAGACCACCGACGAAACACCGTCAGAAGACGATACTGTGTCCGGCAATTCTCTGGCAAAAGATGATGTTGAAGATGAAACTGTATCAGAAGAACCCGTGTCCGAAAACGGTACTGTGGACGAGAAATTCATCACTCTCAGCGTTGGAGCACTCATTGACTGTGAGGATTATGACCAGTATTTCGAATATTATGACGAGAAAGACGGCAAGAATACAAAGTTCAGCGAGACCGATGATGCGAAGACAGAAGCCCTCAGATATGTTGAGGACGGCAAGGATGGTTCCTATGCTGTTATCATGTGTGAAGGTAAGATCATATGCGGTTTCATTAAGATAGACGGAAATATAATCAAATACTAGGCAGAAAGAAACGGCGGGGATATTCGATCTCCGCCGCTTTTTGATTTCTTTAATTAATAAAAAAAGAGTGGCTCCGTCCACTCTTACTTTTACTTTCCTTATTTCTCTGCTCCCTCTACTGCATTCCAATTCAATATTTTTTCAAAATCAAAATCATATAGGCGGCTCCACATACGTGGAGCCTTTTTCTCGGGGCTATCCTATCCCCGTTCCCCTTTTTATTTCTGAATAAATCATTTACAAACTTTTATCTCACTTCTTGCTCAACTCCTATAAAGAATATCGTCTATTGGATAAGGTTTGTTTAGAGTTTATTTTCTTAAATTTTTATAAACTGCTGGCAGAAATTGTAACTAATAAGTCAGGATATCCGCCAACAAAATTATGATGCGCATCATATGAGGACACTCATATGGAAAATAAAAATTTTGAACTGGAATTTCAAGAAAAATTAAAGAAACAGCTTCGTGAACACCGCATTAAAAAAAATCTCAGTCAATTTGATGTAGCAGATGCGGTTGGAAAATCACTCGATACTTATCAGCGTTGGGAATCCTCTGGTCAACGCCTGACTGATATATTCAGTCTTTTAAACGTGTTTCAGACATTGGAGTTTTCCACTACTGAAATTATTGACGTGTTAGGTCTTCCACCGCTTACATTAAGCGAAATAAAAGCCATCTATCAGGATGAAGACACGTTGAAAAGCATAAAAGAAAATGGAATCTGTTCCGCTATGCATAAAAAATGTTCTGGTATGGATGAATTTACACTAGAAAGACTGCTTGCCATCCTTTTACAAGAACATTCGAAACGATTAGAAAGCAGGAATAAGAATCCGTAACGCTCCATATGCGGTATATACCGCATATGGAGACAGAACAAGTCTAATTAGTTTGGTATAATCCATACTGAAAAAGAGCTCTTTAACAGGTAAACAAAAACATATTACAAAGAAAGGGGGCATAAAAAATGCCAATTCAAAATTCTTGGGTATATACCCAAACTCAATTTGATGCGAAAAAATTTTTAGAAGCGATGAGCAATGAATTTCAGTTCGTTTCTCAAAAGCCTTACCAGTCGAAGAAGAACCCGGATGACAAAGGTGTCACTTTAACACTGCTCATCGCACATGACAGTATGGACTACGGGGTCGACAAGAACGGGCACAAACGGGAAAATAACGTGTTGAATACCTTTGATGTAACCATACTCAACGGACAGTCAGAAGTGCCCTTTAAAAAGGGCGACAAGGTGTCCTTGGTAGGGTTCATACCAGAGAAATCCTATGTGATAGGTTTCGATCTGCTGTTACGTTTCAGAGATGTCAAGAAAGCTGAGGTTATAAATGGAAAAAATTAAAACAGATCGCCGACTCAAAGGCGAGTTCATGTGTATGTGTTTTTTTATGTGTTCCTTCTTAGGCGTGGTATGTTACCACGCCTGGAATATATTAGGAACTACCATGTTCATAATAGTCGTATTGATATGTGGCATAGTAGGTTTGGCTCCGCTCATCCTTTCTGCCGAAATATGGGCGTTTAACAACCACCTAGGTCGGGGCGTGAGATACGCATGGAAACATTATAAATTAGTGCTTGGGTTAAGAAAGAATCTGCTGGATGCGGGAATATACACAACCAAAAAGTTTGGTGCCATGAAATGGGCTAAGATACCTTGGATTTCCATTGACTTCAACGCAGATTATAAAAGCGGTACAGTCTTGATTGAAAACAGCATTCAGTTTAATGACAAATTAAGCAGTATTGATATTTCCCCGTCAATGGGAAGATATGTTGTTGAACAGGTATATTTGACGGATGATGCCAACCACTACCGTTTTGAATTTTATGATTCTTCCCTTGAACGGCGGCTTGTATTTGACAGCTTTGAAGCGTTTAAAGCCCATTCCAGTTCAACAGGCAACTATGAGCTGTTTATCGATTCCTACACAAATTTAACACTCACTCACCAGCTCATAGTAGGACAGACTGGCTCGGGGAAGTCCTACGCACTGCATGGATATCTGCTCCAAATGCTTCTAAAGCCTGTCCCGTACCATCTGTATTTCGCCGACCCGAAAGCATCCAGCATAGCCCTGTTAGGGGAACGGGTGTCACTGGGAACTACGGCGGATGATTTTGACGGGATTGTTGCATTGTTGGAAACTTTTGTTTCCCAAATGCAGGAAAGGCAGAAACAGATAAAAAGTCTTTTGTCGCAGAAAATTGACGGTGATTACAAGGACTTTGATCTCTCCCCTCATATTCTGATATTTGATGAATTTGCGGATTTCTCCCTGTTACTGCAATCGAAAGACAAAAAAGTGCGTGACCATGTGAACAGCCTGATATCCTCAATCGTCCTGAAAGGCCGTCAGTCAGGCTTTTTCCTCTGGATCGTCATGCAACAGGCAGGAAGCAACAATATCCCCACATACATTCGGGACAATCTTCCTTGGAAAGTCGTCTTGGGGAATGCAGAAGACCAGACATATACAACGGCGTTCGGGGCAGGTGTGGACATTCCGTTGCGGAAGATGCAAGCCGGGGACGGGGTGTTCACGTATCCGGCAGTGGCGAGCAAGCCCAGATTGTGTGAGTTCCCGACATTAGACTTTGATATTTTGAAGGCACTGGAAGCTGGGGTAATGTAATTACCCCAGCTCCAGAACCAATAAGAGAAAAATATTAAAAGATATATGAACTGGAGGTAATAAATTTGGAGCAAGAAATATACACGGGTATTGATGAATTGACAGTTGTTTTGTCGAGTACCATATCGCTCTGGCAAGGTTTGGAAGAATGGGAGAAAAAAGCCGAAAGCATAATTAAGGAATTTTCACAGTTAGCGGGTTTAGAGCGTATTTTCGGAGAACAGAAGGAATTAGACGGATCACCGCCACAAGGCTATACAACCGCCTATCAATACGGCAACTATCCTTTTTACTTTGCAGTTGCCTATCACCCGTCATGCCCTAAAATGGGCGTAATCGTGAAATTCAGTGCACACAGTTGGGCGGTGTACTGTCAGAAGGGCAAGACGAATATAAAAAGGTTCTTGTGTTCCATCAAGTCAAATGCATACAACACCCGACTCAGCAGAGTGGATTTCACTGTGGATTACCAGAATTGGGATATATCAGTGAATGATATTTACCACAAGCTCGATAATAAATGTCTGGAAATACACAACCACAAAGGCGAAGTCAACCATTCTGAAATTAGCGCATATGAGATGAACGGAAAAGTCAGCACGTTTTACGTGGGAAGCAGGAAGACAGGGACAAGACTTTTCCTAAGGGTTTACGACAAAAAAGTAGAACAAATTGAAAACAAAGGATTCCGCTTCAAAGAAGCTCTGAATACAGCTTCATGGGTGCGCTTTGAAGCGGTATTTAAAGGCGACTATGCCCACCAGTTGACAGATATCATCATGGCAACCGGGGAAGAAAAACTGAAAAGTTTAATCGCCGATAAAGTAGCAGAAAAATACAGGTTCTATGACTTGGAAAGTAAAAAATATACGAATTTCACAATAGCTTTGTGTAATAAGTCAAAAGAGATTTTTTCACGCTTACGCTTGGAAAGCCCAAGAGATAATGATCTCACCAGATCGCTCATACACCTTGTCAATGGTTCGGGATTATTCCCTACCCTATACAAATGTGATGAAATTTGGGGAGATGAATCATCAATGAACTTGCTCGAATGTTTGCATGATATATATAAAGATGATTATGAGCCGAATGATGATGTACGGCTTTGGCTTAGAAAGCATAAAGGCACATTAGAAAAACAGTCCTTAAAAGATGACCTTGAACTGTTAAGACAGTTATAAATCAGCAAAGACAAAACATTGTGTCTGTATTTAGAAAAGATATATATTGCGGTATTTTTCCCATTACTTATAAAAGGAAATGTTACCAGAAAGGAGAGATATTTGTTATGGCAGGAAAAAGCAACATTAAAAAACTTAATCAATACAATATCTTGTCTGCAAATATCACCGATGATATCATATATACAGACAACGTGCAAGAAGCAATTATGAACGCACAAAAAGAAAAAATGTTATCAAAAATGCATCCTTATAAAATCACTGAGCCAAAGTCCGAAGGTGGAAGGTGGCAGACATATTATAAGGATGCCAAAGGGGAAAGAAAAATCATACGCGCACAAACAAAAGATGCGCTGCTTGAAAAACTTATCCCGATTTACTTTCAAGAATCGCACCTTGACAAACTAATATTCTCTGATCTGTTTTTGGAATGGCTGGAATATAAGAAGACCGTTACAGATAGCGTTAATACGATTAAACGTCATACACAGAATTACATGCGTTATTTTGAGCAGACAAAACTACATAATATGCCAGTCCGCCGGATAGATACGTTGTTATTAGAATCCGAATGCAACCGCCTTGTGAAAGAATACAGCATGTCAAGAAAAGAATGGAATAATGTAAAGACTATTCTTTTAGGTTGCTTTGAATATGCCGTTCGTAAAAAATATATTACAGACAATCCAATGGATGATGTAAAAATCCTTGTTAAATATCGGCAGGTAGTGAAAAAAACGGGAAAAACAGAAACCTATAATACGGAAGAATTAGAAAACTTAAATAAGTATCTTGATACAATGTATGCGGAAACAGAAGATACGGTCTTCTTAGCCGTTAAAATAAATTTCCTGTTAGGTCTGCGGGTCGGTGAATTAGTAGCCCTCAAATGGGAAGACTGCAAGGAACAATCTCACATTCATGTAGTACGTGAGGAAATCAGAAACCAAGAAACAAATCGTTATGATGTGGTAGAGCATACGAAAACAAACCGTGACCGTTATGTGCCACTTGTTCCAAAAGCTATATCTATTTTGGAGAAAATACCAAAACAAGGTAGTTATATCTTTATGAGGGGCGGGGAACGAATTACCGCGAGACAGATTGCTTATGTACTTGAAAAATATGCGGAACGTCAAGGAACGGCTACAAAAAGCACTCATAAAATGCGTAAAACTTATGCAAGTATTCTCAATACAAATGGCGTTCCTCTGGATTGTATTAGAGAAATGCTCGGTCACAGCAGTTTAACCACTACACTAGGATATGTATACAACCCGCTTACAGAATCAGAGACATATAACCTCATATCAAAGGCTTTATAGACTGTCTTCAACTGTCTTCAATTTGAAAGGCACAAAGGAAAACGGAAACGCTGTGTTTATCAACGTTTCCGCTTCATTAAAAAGAGCGCGAGACGGGACTCGAACCCGCGACCCCGACCTTGGCAAGGTCGTGCTCCACCAACTGAGCCACTCGCGCATATCAATGTCCGGCTTCTGTATCGCTCGGACAATTGATAGTATACTATATGCATTTTGCTTTGTCAACAACAAATTTTTTAATTTTCACGCTTAATCTACAAACTGTCTTTCAACCCTAAATTTTCAGTCGTTGCTTCTACTCGATCCGATCCCTATATTTTACCCGGTAAATACGCCGCAAGGATTCATTAATCCTCTCTTCCGAGATCTGACCGTCCTGTACGGCCGCTAATACTGCCTCATATGCCTTCTCGAAATTCTCCGGCATTAGCAGCATATCAGCACCGCCTTGAATCGCCATAACAGCCGCTTCCTCAGTCGTATAATATTCGGTAATGGCACTCATATTCAGTGCGTCCGTTATGATGATACCCTGAAACTCAAGCTCATTCCTCAGAACATCCGTCATAATCGTCTTGGACAGCGACGAGGGCACCGCTTCATCTTCCACCGCTGCCACCGTAATATGACTGACCATCACAAAATCTGCACCGGCCTCTATTCCGGCTTTAAACGGAATGAAATCCGATCCCCGCATCTCATCCAGTGTCTTCTCCGTCTCTACTCTGCCGTCATGGGTATCCTCCTCGGCCGCCCCGATGCCCGGAAAATGTTTCAGACAGGAACTGACCCCGGTTCCTTCGATACCCTCGACCACATTAGCTACCATATCGCCTACCATCTGCGCGTCCGATCCAAAAACCCGGTCGCCCATCGCACTTTTACCGGAACCTGACACATCCGCTACCGGCGCGAAATCCAGATTAAATCCTATTTCTTTCAGATATGTTCCGATGGTAAGACCAACCTCATACGCCTGCGCCGTATCTCCTGTTTCCCCGATCGCAGCCATGTCGTCCACCTGTACGACATCTATACCGCTGTTAGCTACTCTGCTGACGGAACCGCCCTCTTCATCGACCGCCATAAAGATCGGATACTTACTTTTAGAGACCGTGCTGGCCAGCATTTCCGAAATTTGCTCTCTGTCCGTTATATTTTTATCAAAATAAATCAGTCCGCCAATACCCCATTTATTTAGCGCCTCCTGTGTACCATCGCCTGCCTTGGTAGCCGTATTAACACCCGTAAGCGCCTCCGGTGTCACGATAAACAATCCTGCCACCTTATCCTCCAGCGGCATCGCCGAAATGGATGACTCTACAACCTCTCCCAAAGGATCACTCTCCGGTTCTTCTACAATCGGTTCGGGCGCAGCGATCACCACGTCATGCGCTGCCTCCGCTTCCTGCTGTGCCTGTATCTGTGCTTCCATTTCCTCCTGCTGTTTGGCTAATCTCTTCTCTTTTGCAATATGTACCATACTTCTGCCCGCGATTACTCCGCCGGCAACGATAGCTGCTAAGAAAACAGCCACAACCGAATAGGATATGATCTGGTTGCGAATTCTTCTGCGTCTCCGATAGGTACGCCGATCCATCTCTTCATCCTCTTCGAAGTCTTCCTCGTCATCATCATATTCGTCAGGATCATCGTCTTCATCTGAATCGTCATCTTCGTCAGGATCCTCATCCTCATCTGAATCATCATCCTCGTCCGAATCATTGTCTTCATCCGAATCATCACCCTCGTCCGAATCATCATCCTCGTCCGAATCATCATCCTCATCTGAATCATCATCTATCTCTTCATCATCCTCTTCGGATATCTCTTCGTCATTCTCAAAATCCTCATTTTCTAATTCTTCATTTTCGTATTCTTCATCCGAATATTCGTGTCCCTTGCGAAATAATTTTCCCATATTTTTCCTCCTATTGTGTACCGACATACAAGATATAGTATGTGGCAATTATAATATAACCTATTTTTAGGAAATATGCCACATAATTTTTATGTTTACGTTTTTTATACTTCTTTGTATAAGGTACACGATTTAACCGCACAGCGAAGCGGGTACTAATCCTTTCCGATTAATACCCGCTTCTAAACTACGCTATCCAATGGTCCATACCTCCATTTTTCTTCCGTACTCTTTCCATTTCTCTTTTGTATGCATATACTGTAACGTCCGATTCTCTTATCTTCTGTGATTCGTTACTTTCTCTTCTGTACTCGACTACGTTCTAACTGCTTTGTCATTGGTTCCTTATTCATTTGTACTTTAAATGGTTTTTAAATTATGTTTTCGGTGGACTGTACCTCTCTTTCTTTTAGAGTATCTATGTGAATTGTTCTTGTTTATGATTTTATTATATCACTTAATTTTTATTTGTCAACACATTTCTTTAAAAAAATTATTATTTTTACATTTTTTCTCATTTATATATAAATTATCACATTTTTACCATATTTCCCCTATTATTTGCAGTCTTTTCGCGACCTTGCAAACTTTTCACCGATAATGCTATACTATTATTGTCTTTCGGAAATACAAATAAAAGTACATATAACAGGAAACGGAGGTAAAACCATGTCACACAAATTGACCGCCCTCGGCAAACAGGCTGAGACAATTATTAAAAATCTGGAAAAACGCAATATGGAAGGTTTCTATTTCGAGACTGCCGCTGAATGTACACAGGCCATCGTCCAATCCATACCCGAAGGCTCTGTCATCAGTTGGGGCGGCAGCGAAAGTATCAAAGAATCCGGTCTGATGGACCGCATACATAACGGAGCGTATGAGCTGATCGACCGTGCTGCCGCGAAAGATCCTGAAGAAGCCCGTGCTCTCTATGCACGTACCGTTCTCGCCGACTACTATCTGATGAGCAGCAACGCCATCACACTGGACGGCGAACTGATCAATATCGACGGAAACGGCAACCGCGTCGCCTGCTTAATTCAGGGTCCGCGCCATGTCATCCTTGTAGTAGGCATGAATAAAGTCGTTACAGATGTGGAGAGCGGTATTGCCAGAGTGCGCAACATGGCTTCCCCGTCCAACGCGATCCGGCTTAACAGGAACATTCCCTGCGCAGCTACGGGCACCTGCCATAACTGTCTCGCACCAGAATGCTTCTGTAATCAGATCGTAATCACAAGAAGAAGCGGTCACGCCGGAAGAATCAAAGTATATCTAGTGGGAGAATCTCTCGGCTATTAAAAAATCGAGCTTCACTTGATTGCGAGCTTTGCGGGGTTGCAAGCTTCGCGGGGTTGCAAGCTTCGCGGGGTTGCGAGATATTGCTTATGAGATGCTACGCATCTTTACAAACTCGTGCATGAACGAGCATTTTTCTATAGAATAAAAAGACAGGGTCACACATAAATGCTAAGCCCTGTCTTATTATTATCCATATTTTCCGGCTAACCGGTTCGTATCCGGCAGCCCTATTGGCATGAAAATCCTTAAGTCTGTCAGATCTGGATTCTAACAAAAATATCATAGATGGCCTTAATTGCTCCCTCGAAATCTGCATTAGAAACACCGATGATAATGTTTAACTCGCTGGAACCCTGGTCAATCATCTTAACGTTGACATTGGCATGGGCCAGTGCCGAGAAGATTCTGCCGGCCGTACCGCGGGTAGACTTCATGCCTCGTCCCACAACGGCAATCAAAGCGAAATCGCCTTCAATCTCAATGTGATCGGGATCCGCCAGTCTGTGAATGGCAGACACCACCTGCTGCTCCTTATGCATAAATTCGTCCTGATGCACGAATACAGTCATGGTGTCAATTCCCGAAGGCACATGTTCGAAGGAAATGCCGTTTTCCTCAAAGGCCTGTAATACCTTACGGCCGAACCCAATTTCCGAATTCATCATATCTTTATCGATGTTCACCGCACAGAAACCTTTCTTGCCGGCAATACCCGTGATCACATACTTCGATTTCTGGCAGGTGCTCTCCACGATCCATGTACCGTTATCCTGCGGTGCATTGGTATTGCGGATATTGATGGGAATACCCGCTCTCCTGACGGGAAAGATCGCGTCCTCGTGAAATACCTGCGCGCCCATGTATGCCAGCTCGCGCAGCTCCTTATATGTGATGGTCTCGATCCCCTCCGGCTTATAGATAATGCGCGGATCGGCAATCAAAAATCCCGATGTGTCTGTCCAGTTCTCATATACATTAGCCTTCACTGCTCTCGCCACGAGGGAACCGGTAATATCGGAGCCGCCCCTTGAGAAAGTCTTGACCCTGCCGTCTTCATATGCGCCGTAGAAACCGGGAATCACCGCAGATTCCACATGCTCCAGTCTTTCCCGCAGCTTCTTGTTGGTAAGCTCGGCATCGAATTCTCCGTCATCACTAAAAAGAACGACTTGCGCGGCATCCACGAATTCAAATCCCAGATACTCGGCCATAATAAGCCCGTTCAGATACTCTCCGCGGGAAGCGGCATAATCAGAACCCGCCTTCTGTTTAAAATTCTTCTCGATTGTCTTAAATTCATTTTCCAGGCTCAGCTTAAGCGCAAGCCCATCGATAATCTCCTGATATCTCTCCTTGATTGCCTGAAGCTGTGCTTTAAAATCGCTGTCCTGCTCCGCCAGATCATAGCAGGCATACAGCATATCCGTCACTTTCGTATCATCGGCATCACGCCTGCCCGGTGCGGAAGGCACTACAAACCGGCGCTCTTTGTCCGCCCGAATGATATCTCCTACTTTTTTAAATTGCTCGGCGCTTGCCAGTGAACTGCCGCCGAATTTCACTACTTTTCTCATAATATTATCCTCGTAATTCTATCTTAAATATTAAAAACTTACGCACTCATGATTCGTATTCTGTTGATACATCCGCCGATCTTCTCGATCTTATCGTTGAACTCTTTCTCGGTCATCACCTGCGTCATAAAACCGAATTCCTCTGTGATTCCCACATTGACCTCTGCAAGTGAGCCGAACGCTTCCATCGCCGCATCTTTGCGGTCAGCCGCAACTCTGACGAAGAACTTGCCTTTATCGTTTCCGATCTGTTCAACCTTTACATCCTCATTTTCCCAGAAGCACATAACCGTCTTCCCCTGATGTCTCGCACAGTCCACCACATCGGAAACCACCGCGCTGGCTGTGGGCAGTTTACCTGCACCGCGTCCGTAATACATAGAATCTCCCAGCATATTACCATGCACATAGATGGCGTTAAACACATCGTTCACGCAATATAACGGATGTTCTCTGGAAATCATAAAAGGTGCCACCATCGCAAAGAAG
>CAMWMS010000075.1 GCA_947175435.1 uncultured Lachnospiraceae bacterium
TCCCTTGCCCGCGTTCTGGATATCCGCCACCACCACAGTGCCGTGGGGCTCCCCCTCCTCGCCGCAGCGCTTGGCATCATTATTGGTAGAACCCGTCACATCATAATAATATACTTTCCTGCCTGCCCATTGCGTGTGCAGTCTGCTGGCAATCTCACTCTCGGACAGAATGTCTTCCGGCTCTTCCAGCAGTCGGTAGCCCTTGCCGGAAATCGACTCGATCTGATAGCCTTCTTCTTTTAGCTGATTAATCACTTTCCAGACCGCTGTCCTCGTCACGCCGAAGCGGTCACACAACTGCTGCCCCGACACATAATCATTGCTGTTCCTGAGTAACGCCAAAATATCCGTCTTATCTGTTTTCATCTCTTCTTAAAAAATCCTCGTCGCAATAGATCCGCTAAACTTGTATTCACCCAGTGTCACCGCCATCACGGCCTTGATCGTATGCATACGGTTTTCCGCCTCATCAAACACGATAGACTGTTCTGACTCAAACACCTCGTCTGTCACTTCCATCTCGCTTATGCCATACTTCTCATTGATCTGTCTGCCGACTCCGGTTTTCAGATCATGGAATGCCGGCAGGCAGTGCATGAAAACTGCATTCGCGCCCGCATACTCCATCACCTTCCGGTTCACCTGATAGGGCATCAGGTCATGCAGTCTGCTGTTCCACACCTCTTCCGGCTCTCCCATGGAAACCCATACATCCGTGTAGATCACATCCGCGCCGCCCGCACCATCAGCCACATCCTCTGTCAACTTGATGCTGCCGCCGGTCTGCGCCGCCAACTCCTCGCAAGTGCGTACCAGCTCAGCATCCGGGAAATACGCCTTCGTGGTGCATGCCGTAAAATGCATACCCATCTTGGCACATGCCACCATAAGAGAATTGCCCATATTATAGCGGGCATCCCCCATATAAGTGAGTTTGATCCCCTGCAAATGTCCGAAATGCTCTCTGATCGTCAGCAGATCTGCCAGCATCTGTGTGGGATGAAATTCATTCGTCAGACCGTTCCACACCGGCACACCGGCATACTTAGCCAGCTCCTCCACAATATCCTGCCCAAAGCCGCGATACTCGATCCCCTCAAACATGCGCCCCAGAACCCGCGCTGTATCCGCGATGCTCTCCTTCTTACCGATCTGCGATCCCGATGGATCAAGGTAGGTCGTGCCCAGTCCCAGATCATGCGCCGCCACCTCAAAAGAACAACGCGTCCGGGTACTTGTCTTCTCAAAAATCAGCGCCACGTTCTTACCCCGATGGATATCCACGGGGATACCTTTCTTCTTCTTATCCTTTAAATCCGCCGCCACATCCAGCATATATGTAATCTCTTCCGGTGTAAAATCCAGAAGTTTTAAAAAGTTACGTCCTGTTAAATTCATAGCACTCTCCTTAATCTAATATCTCACGATACAATAAGGCGGCTCCGCAGAACCGCCCCACAATAGCCAAAACAAATAACCGTGTGACAACATCTTCCGAGCAGTCACCATAACTCCTGTTATTTTAAAACTTCCTTCACAGAAGCTGCCAGTCCCGCCAATCCCTGTATCTCTGACGGAATGATGATCTTGGTCGCCTGTCCGTCCGCAGCCTTCTCGAATGCTTCCAGACTCTTGATCTTCAGCACGGACTCGTCTGCACCCGCCTCACGGATCATTCTGATACCGTCTGCCGTAGCCTGCTGCACCTTAAGGATCGCCTCCGCTTCACCTTCCGCCTCGCGGATCATCTTCTCTTTCTGTGCTTCTGCACGCAGGATCGCAGACTGTTTCTCAGCCTCCGCCTCCAGAATTGCGGACTCTTTCTTACCTTCTGCAACTAGGACGGTGGACTTCTTCTCACCTTCTGCACGCAGGATCGCTTCACGACGTTCACGCTCTGCTTTCATCTGTTTCTCCATGGCATCCTGAATAGCCGCCGGAGGAATGATATTCTTAAGCTCGACACGATTTACCTTAATGCCCCAAGGGTCTGTTGCGATATCCAGTGACGCTCTCATCTTCGTGTTAATCACTTCTCTGGATGTAAGCGTCTGGTCAAGTTCCATCTCACCGATGATGTTACGCAGCGTCGTAGCGGTCAGATTCTCGATCGCCATGATCGGATTCTCCACACCGTATGCGAAAAGCTTCGGGTCCGTGATCTGGAAGAACACCACGGTATCAATTCTCATCGTTACATTATCCTTGGTGATTACCGGCTGCGGCGCGAAATCCACAACCTGCTCTTTGAGCACGACTCTCTTAGCTACCTTATCAATAAAAGGCACCTTGATGTGCAGACCCACGGACCATGTCTGCTGATACGCACCTAATCTCTCTACGACATAGGCATGTGCCTGCGGAACGATCTTGATACAGGATATCAGAATCATAACCACTAAAATCAAAACAACCACTAATGCAATAACTCCACCCATTCTTAAACCTCTTTTCTCTCTTCTACAATTAGTTTGACACCGTTGATTGCCAATACGGTCGCCACTGTGCCGACGGGCAGTTTCACATCGTCTGACTTCGTTCTGGCAGACCACTCCATACCGCCTACATTGACCTGCCCGATCCCCTGAAGATTATCGATCTCGCTGATTACGATCGCCTGACGTCCCACCAGGCTCTCCGCATTGGTTCTGACCCTGTCTTTGTTAAAATATTTGACCGCAAGGGGTCTTGTAAAAAACAATAACAGCGCAGATACGATCAGAAAGAGTATAATCTGCAGTGCAAACGGTGCATGAAACAGCGCCGCAATCGTCGCCACAAGCGCTCCGCCTGCAAACCAGACAGTTGTGAGTCCCATCGTAAGCAATTCTATAACGACCAGCACTACAAGAATAATCAGCCAGAACACTGTCATGCTTAAGTTAGTCATAGCAGCCATAAATCCTCACTCCTTTTCCTGAATATCTGCACGGCTTCTGCTTCATAGTATAGCGGAAAGCTGAACTGTTACATAGTATAAGCAACTATACAGTATTTTACTATATAATTTACCGACTGACAAGTACAATAAGGCCGTCCTGCACCGTTCTCCGCTGCTTAGTACCCGTTTACACACATCTTTGCAGTTTACATAATGTCAAAAGAAGGAGTCACCCGAAAGTGGCTCCTTCCCTTATATCTTTGTTTTACGCCGACTGCATACCCGCAATCTGTTATCGCTTCATATCTTTTACCAGAACACCTGATTATCAATCAAAAGGCCGTCATGGTTCCCTGCTCTTCTAAAGTGCGTTGCACCGCCCACATTCGTCTCGCCGTTAATGGCCGCCTGCGCCGCCTCATAACAGCTTTCAGGTATATTGCCGTTGGTGTATACTCTCGCCACCTTACCGTTGAGCGCCGGTGTAAACTGTCCCGAAGCAAATATAACGCCCGATATTGTATTCGGATAAGCACCGCTTCGCACACGATTCATAACGACCGCACCTACAGCCAGCTTACCGTTAGAAGTCTCGCTGCCCGCCTCACAATAGATCAACGCCGCCAGCAGTCTGAGATCATCGCCACCCACTATGACTGCGCCCCGATTAGCCGTTAGCTTCGCCTGACGCTCTTCCTCTTCCCGCTTCTTGATCGCTGCCAGTGTCTCCCCTTCATCAATATGGAAATTCACATCCACATACTCCGAAGAGACATACCGTGTTTCACCCTCGTAATCGACGCTGATCCAGTCGTCATCGATAAACTCAATGATCTCCAGCTCATCATCTCCCGTCAGCAGTCCGACCACTTCTGCATCCGTACTCGGATCTGTGCGCACACGCAGTATCTCCGTCTCAATCGTAACGATCAGGTTACCTACATCGTCTGCCATCGACTCCGCCTCTTCCCCGAAGAGAAGATACTCATCACTTGCCCAGCCGATCAGATCACCGCTCTTAAGTCTCGTCCAGCCGTCTTTACGCTCTAAGATTCTGCCGCCGCAATCCTTATACAATACCCCTACTTTGTCGGATTCCTCGGTCGCTTCCGCTCTTACATTCATAGCCACCTGCACGTCGACCATTACCAGATCGGATTCTTCCTCCGTCTGTGGGTTCCTGGATTCTGACAGTTCTGTCAGTTCTTGAACCGCCCGTTCGTTGGCAGTTCCCGTCGTCGGATCGATGATCTGTGAGATTCCCACACTCAGGGAATCCAGATACTCCTTCTTATTGTGAGCTTCCGCATCCTGACGGCACGCTCCCCATAACCCCAGACATAGAATAAGACCGGCAAACAGAATCAATACGCTTCTGCTTCTTGCCATAAACATGATCCTCCATCGTTTCCCCAAAATGTTAATACCATAATACTAAAATATTACGAAATTGTTAAATTCTAAAGTATGGATTATTTTAGCAAAACGCCTTTTCTTTGTCAAGTTTATGCTGCCTGTCTTATCTTTATTCCTAATCTTGTGTGGAGTTTCTTCTATATATAGTGTTTACGCTGCATCTGCATCACAATTTTTTCGATTGTTCTACCGTTGTCGTCAATGCGTCAATGATCGCGCCGCGCATACCTCTCTCCTCCAACACACGTACCCCCTGTATCGTCGTACCCGCGGGAGAACATACCATATCTTTAAGCTCCGCCGGATGCCTGCCGGTTTCCAGTATCAGCTTCGCCGAACCGTAGACCGCCTGTGCCGCAAACTCATAAGCCTGCTTCCTCGGCATACCCGCTGCCACCGCCGCATCTGCCATTGCCTCTATGAACATGAATACATAAGCCGGAGAACTGCCGCTGACCGCGCCGACGGCATCCATCAGGTGCTCCGGCACAAGGCTGGCTTTGCCGAAGCTTTCCATCAGTTTGATGCTGTACGCCGTCTCCTCCTCCGAAACCCTCTCATTCACGCAGACTCCCGTACAGCCCGCTCCAACCAGAGCCGGCGTATTAGGCATACAGCGAACCAGCTTAATCTCTCTGCCGAAAGTTTTCTCGATCCACTCCATGGACTTACCCGCCGCTATACTAACGATCAAAGTGTTCTCAGACACTGTATCACGTATCTGACCAATCACTTCCGCAAAGAACTGCGGCTTCACGGCAAGAATCAGCGTATCCGACTCCTCAGCCACCTCTATATTGTTCTTCCTGATCCCGATACCGTACATCTCCCGAACCGCCGCCATCGTCTCTTCCGTCTTAGCGGTTCCGATGATATCCTCCGCGCGCACGATCTTCTGATCCAACATTCCCCCGATGATCGCCTTAGCCATGTTGCCTAATCCGATAAAACCAATTTTCATATCCTTCCTCCGTTTCTATTTCTTTCTATACTGTTCTTTCTATACTGCGATTGCAATCTCTTATTTCCTTGCATTTCAATCATCAATGTTTCATCTTTAGTTTTCATCCTTTGATTTCTTTTATTTTCAATCTTTCCTCTGTTCCGAAATATTTGTTTTAAACTCCATGCCCATTGCCAGCTACAGGATTTATTGACCTGTCACGGTTCATATGTCTCGTATAATCACGTATGTTATTTATTCATATATTCATGTGTTCTAAAAATATGATGTGTGCCGTATTGCCATGTCTTCGCATTCTATTTGCATTCTTGTATTCTGCCTGTAATTTTAAATCCAAATTGCATTCTATTTGTTTTCTTACACTCCACACCCCATTTATGCGGCTCCTTTCTACACATTATATCATGATTTAATCTATTAAGTGCTCCAATTTGGTGTTATTCGCTCGCACAAATAAAATCACATGCGATATGTCTATTTTTTCTACTTCTTTCTGCGATTCCCTTTTTATTTTTCTCCTGATTACCCAGTATTCATGGGTACTCTTTTCGTGCTAAATCTTGTTTTAATATCATCACAATCCTTTTCGGTATAGGTCGTTATTTTATTTTGATACAATCCGTTATTCTATTTCATCAGGTCTTTTGCCCTCTGTCTCCTCACCCGTACCTACAACCGATCTATACCCTTATCCCGCCTCTGTCTGTACGCTTCATACAGCAGGATAGAAGACGCTACCGCCGCATTTAGAGACTCCACTCTGCCCTCCATGGGAATCCGAATATATGCATCCGCACATTCCGCCGTCTCTACTTTAAGTCCGCTGCTCTCATTTCCAATCAAAAATGCCGTTCCCTTTCTATAATCAAACATATCATAACACTTGCTCTTCTTCAAATGTGCCGCATAGACGGAGATTCCGTGCTGCTGCAGCGTACGGATCGTACCGCAGATATCCTCCGTATACAAAAACGGCACTCGATAGACAGATCCCATGGTAGAACGGATCGTTTTCGGATTATATACATCCACCGTGCGGCCGCTCATAATAATACCGTCCACACCCGCGCCCTCTCCGGTACGGAAGACCGTTCCGAGATTCCCCGGATCCTGCATATCCTCCAGCGCAATAAATAACATTTGCTTCTTATTTTTCTTTTCCGTATGAGACGAGGAATTGATCACAATACTCATCCCCGTATCATTCCCTCGATACTTTCCCGCAAGCATATCTTCTATATTATAATGAAACTGTCTGATCAGACATAACACTCCCTGAGGAGTCTTCGTGTCCGACATCTTATCAAACACCTCATCCGCCACCGTTTCACAGGAAAGCTTGCGTAATTTATCTCCGTACTGCTCCCGCAGCTCTTCTTCCATCCGCTGCGCAATATAGACCTTCTCGATCCGTCCTGCCGGAGCTTCCGCAAACATCTTCACGCCTTCCGCCACAAAAAGCCCCTGCTTATCGCGTGCCCGTGTCTTCTGATTGAGCTGAATCACATCCCTGACGGCTTTATTGTTAAAACTTGTGATCATGTTTTTTCTCCCTATACATTTTATAACATACGTTACTATATGATCCTATCATCTGCTTTTATTTCTATCATCGAGCAATTCTTCTCGTGTCAAATCATCACTTAACAGTAACTGTTCAGAACCCCGTTCTTCACAGTTACGGAGATGAACAGTTACACTTAACACAATAATTCCCCGCAAATATACAATCTGCGGGGAACAACTATTATTTTTCACGTTATCACATTGCAAGTATTCTCGCAACATCGTACTCATAATCGCGAATATTCTTCTGCATGTTAAGCGCCTCCTCAATATCGAAATCAAGGAACTCTCCATGCTGATAGCCGACCACTCGATTTGACTTACCCTCGCAGAGAATATCCGCTGCGTAAGCGCCCATGATGGAGGCATAATAACGGTCTTTGCAAGTCGGTGAACCGCCACGCTGCATGTAGCCCAGAATCGTAGCTCTCGTCTCCATGCCGGTAGCCGCTTCAATTCGACGTGCCATGGAGGTAGAGTGGCCGATTCCTTCCGCATTGATAATAATATGATGAGTCTTACCACGTTTCCTGCTGGCAATAATGTTATTGATGATCTGCTGCTCATTATAATCATATTTCTCCGGCAGCAAAATATCCTCGGCGCCGTTGGCGATACCACACCACAGCGCGATGTACCCAGCATTTCTGCCCATAACCTCAATAATACTGCATCTTTCGTGAGACGACGAGGTGTCCCTGATCTTATCGATCGCCTGCATTGCCGTATTGATCGCTGTATCAAAACCAATCGTATATTCCGTACAGGCAATGTCCAGATCGATGGTGCCCGGAATGCCTATCGTATTGATCCCGTGTCTGGCAAGAGCCTGTGCACCGCGGTAAGAACCGTCGCCGCCGATTACGATCAGCCCGTCAATCCCATGCTTACGGCAGATATCCACGCCCTTCTTCTGCCCTTCCTCCGTTCGAAACTCCGAGCAGCGGGCTGTTCCTAAAATCGTACCGCCCTGCTGGATGGTATCGGATACCGTCCATTTCTGCATATCTATAATTTCCTCGTTTAAAAGGCCCCGATAGCCTTTCTTGATTCCTTTAACATTGACGCCGTTCGCAAGCGCCTTCCTGACAACTGCACGGATTGCCGCATTCATGCCCGGCGCGTCGCCGCCGCTTGTCAGAACACCTATCGTCTTGATCTGCTTTGCCATATCTACACCCATGCCTTTCCACATGCACTTCTGCGCTGTTTTCTAACAATATTTTACTCTATATACGGTTGTATTTCAATATTTTTTCAGAAATGTCGCTCACACCACCTTCACATTCTCCGCTCCGTACAATTTTATAAGTTGTCCGACCAACGCCTCACCGGCATCCACATTCCAGTTGCGCGGCAGAGGATTCATGGATTTAGGATTCTCCACATAGATGACAACGCTGTCTTTTCCTTCCGACTGCCTGAGCGCGTCATGCAGCTCTTCTTTGTGACTTTCGTAATCTTCCTTAGTGGGGAATTTGATCCACAGCTTTCTTGCCACATCTTCAAACGGTGTAATCTGCTCGCAGATCAGCTTGCCGTCTTTCTCTTCCTCCACGGACACCCGCCCTTTGATGAAGACCTTGCTGTCTTCTGCGATCTTGCTTCCGTATCGTTCATACTGTGACGGGAAGACGATTACTTCCACCGATCCCACCAGATCTTCCACCTGCAGGAACGCCATCACCTTGTCATTTTTCGTGTACTTTATTTTTTTCTCCGCCACCAGACCGCCTATCGTAACCGTCCGCCCATCTTCCACAACAGTCTCGCCTGTCTCCTCGTCCAGTGCGAAGTCAGCCGTCGTGTTCGTAATATTTTTGCGCCACATGTCCTGATATTCTTCCAGAGGATGCCCGCTGATATAGATACCCAGCACTTCCTTTTCAAAAGCAAGCTTCATCTCCTTAGAATACTCTCCCACATCCGGCAGCTTGATTTCAAAATGCTCCTTTTGATCCTCCGAAACAATGTCAAACAGGGAGATCTGTCCTGCCATGTTGTTCTTTTTATCCTGATGAATGCTTTCCATGATACGGACATACACACTCATGAACTGCTTACGCGTACCGCCCAGACTGTCCATCGCTCCCGCTTTGATAAAATGCTCTATGGCACGCTTATTTACCTCTTTATCTGACATGCGGGTGATGAAATCCTCCAGATTCGTGTAGGGACCGCGTGCTATGCGCTCCGCGACCACAACTTCAATGACCGGTCTGCCCACGCTCTTGATCGCCGTCAGGGCATAGCGGATCTGTCTGCCCGACACGGAGAACCCGATCTCGCCCTCGTTGATATCCGGCGGCAGAATTTCGATTCCCATGCTCCGGCAGGACATGATGTACTCCGACACTTTATTCGGATTATCAATTACCGATGTGAGAAGTGCCGCCATAAACTCTACAGGATGATAATATTTCATATAAGCAGTCTGATATGCCACCACCGCATAACAAGCCGCATGGGATTTGTTAAAAGCATATTTGGCAAAATCCATCATAGTGCCGTAGATATGGTCCGCCACTTCCGCCTTGATCCCATTCTCCACACAACCCGGCACTCCCTCTTCCGGATTGCCGTAGATGAAGTTCTTGCGTTCCTGCTCCATCACATACTGCTTCTTCTTACTCATGGCACGGCGCACCAGATCGCTTCGTCCCATGGTATATCCGCCCAGATCCTGCACGATCTGCATAACCTGCTCCTGATATACAATACATCCGTACGTGGGCGCCAGAATCGGCTCTAACTGCGGGCACTCATAAGTGACCGACTCGGGATTGTTCTTTCCCTTAATGTATTTCGGAATAAAATCCATGGGTCCCGGACGATACAGCGAGATACCCGCAATCACATCCTCCAGACTTTGCGGCTTCAGCTCTTTCATAAAGTTCTTCATGCCGCCGCTTTCCAACTGGAATACGCCGTCTGTTCTGCCGGTTCCGATGGACGCGAGTACTTCCGGATCATTGTAATCAATGGTATCCACGTCGATATATATGCCCGTGCTCTTCTCCACCATCTCAACCGCATTCTGAATCACCGTCAGCGTACGGAGCCCCAAGAAGTCCATCTTAAGAAGCCCTAGTTCCTCAATGGTAGTCATCGTAAACTGGGTTGTAACGGAGCCGTCTACGCCTCGGGACAACGGTACGAAATTATCCGCCGCATCAGGGCAGATCACCACCCCCGCCGCATGCGTGGATGTATGTCTGGGCAGTCCCTCCAAACGTTTGCTCATATCGATCAGCGTATGCACCTGCTCGTCCTCGTTATATAGCTTCCTGAATTCCGGATTCATCTCCAACGCCTTAGCGATGGGAACGCCCTGATTCTGCTCGTTAGGAATCATCTTCGCAATCGAATCCACGAAGGAATAGGGCAGATCCATCACGCGCCCTACATCACGAATGACGCCCTTAGCAGCCATTGTACCGAAAGTGACGATCTGCACCACCTTATCGCTCCCGTACTTGCGATTCACATGATCAATCACTTCCTGCCGTCTCTCAAAGCAGAAATCCACGTCAATATCCGGCATGGACACACGCTCCGGATTCAGAAAACGTTCAAATAACAGGCTATATTTAATCGGATCAATATTGGTGATCCTCAGGCAGTAGGAAACGATACTGCCCGCCGCCGACCCACGCCCCGGGCCGACTGCGATGCCGTTCTCTCTGCAATAGTTAATGTAATCCCACACGATCAGGAAATAATCCACGAATCCCATATCTTTGATAATGTTTAACTCATATTCAAGACGCTTCTGGAGCGTACCGTCATCCTCGGGATACCTCTGTGCCATACCGTCCTGACACAATTTGTTCAGATAAGACCACGAGTCGTACCCTTCCGGCACCTCATAGTGCGGCACTTTATACTTGCCGAACTCGATCTTCACATGACACCTGTCCGCGATACGCTGTGTATTCTCTACCGCCTCCCATGCATAGGAAAACAGCCCTTTCATTTCCTCCTCGCTTTTCACATAATACTGTCCGCCCTCATAACGCATACGGTCTTCATCCGACAGCTTCTTGCCGGTCTGTAAACAGAGCAGAATATCATGGGGCTGTGCATCCTCGGCATAAGTATAGTGCACATCATTGGTTGCCACCAGCGGAATATCCAGTTCCTTACTCATATTAAGCAATGCCGAATTAACCATCTGCTGTGCCGGAATTCCATGATCCTGCAGTTCCAGAAAGAAATTGCCTTTGCCGAAGCACTCCTCGTATCTTCTCGCAACCTTCTTCGCCTCGTCGATTAAGCCTTTCTGAATATATCTCTGTACTTCCCCCGCCAGACATGCGGAAAGCGCGATGATCCCTTCATGAAATTCCTGCAGCACCTCCATATCCACACGAGGTCTGTAATAATATCCTTCCGTAAATCCTTTGCTGACGATCTTCATCAAGTTAGAATAACCAGTGTTATTTTCCGCCAGCAGTACGAGATGATAGTATCTGTCGTCACCGCCGGTCAGCTCTCTGTCAAAGCGGGAATGAGGCGCCACATAGACTTCGCATCCGATAATGGGATTGATGCCTGCGTCGGTTGCCGCTTTATAGAAATCAATGACGCCGTACATGACACCATGATCCGTGATGGCGGCGCTGTCCATGCCAAGCTCTTTGACGCGCTTGACATATTCTTTGATTTTATTGGAGCCATCCAGCAGACTGTACTCTGTGTGGACGTGTAAATGTGCAAATGCCATGTGTGGGAACCTCTCTTTACATTACTGTTTCCATTTTATCACAAAGAACTTACAGCGCAAAGAAGTGTTTCGTTACTTTTCATTATTGGCTACCCGGTCGCTCAGAGGTGAGCTAATATCTGCGTCACCGCGCTCTCGCTCCTCAAAAAGCGTAGCGGACACTAGACTCGTGAGATACCTCGTCAAGTGCCGACGCTTTTTGAGGGGTTCCTTCAGATATTAATTCACCTCTGAGCTTAGGTTGTGGCATGGGCGTGAAAAGAAACGTTTATAAAAACGCACGTATAAGAAGTACGTACATATTGTCAGTGTTAAAAATAGTGAATTATAATATACTATATTACGATTCACTATTTTCCCATAAATTATCACCCTAAGAAAAACTCTTTTACGTTTATAGAACAAAAAAACAGATTACCCAGACAAACACGAAAATGCACGGAACATCCTATATCGTCCCGTGCATTTTCTGAATGAGAGAAATATATTCAGTTATCCTTTGACCGCTCCCGTCATCCCCTGTACAAAGCTCTTCTGCAGTACAAAGAATACAATAATTGTCGGAAGCGTTGATATAAGCACCGCAAGCATCAATTCACCATAGTCCGTGTAATGTCCTGCTGTCATGTTAGAAATCAACATGGGAAAAGTCTGTGTCTTGTCATTGGACATA
Organism: uncultured Lachnospiraceae bacterium; assembly: GCA_947175435.1. GTDB lineage: Bacteria > Bacillota > Clostridia > Lachnospirales > Lachnospiraceae > UBA3282. The sequence continues at coordinate 12,227 of CAMWMS010000075.1, forward strand.
ATCAGCTTCGCCCACATGAAGTTATTCCACGCAGTCATGAATGTAATCGTCATACCCGCCGCATAGGTAGGTCTCATAGTAGGCACATACATCTTAAAGAAGATGCCCACTTCACTCTCCCCGTCGATTCTCGCCGCCTCAATGATCTCCATCGGAAACGCCCTGCTGTTCTGCCTGAAAAGCATAATCAGGAATACCGCCGATACCGACGGTAGGATGAAACCAAGCGTAGTGTCTAACAGGTGCATCTTGGAGTACATCCGGTAGAGCGGGATCATGGTCGCCGTAAAAGGAATCATCATCGTCAACATCAATACCTTAAAGAGCGAATCCTTACCACGGTCATGATATACCTCAAATCCGTATCCTGCGATGGATGATACCACAAGTGATGCAAATGTTGTCACCAACGAATATTTGACGGAATTAATAAGCGCCGGAGTAATATTATAAGTAGTGATAAGAGTTCTCCAGTTTTCTCCGAGATACGTTCCGGGAAGAAGCGTCCCGCGAAGCACATCCACACTTTTGTTTGTCGCGGCAATGATCACCCAGAACAATGGGAATACGCAGATCAGAGAAATTAGCGACAAAATAATATTCTTTGGTAATCTTTTAAAAAGTTTTAAAGTCTTCTTATTCACGCGTATCACCTGCTTTCATCTGGATAAACGTCATAACCGCCACAAAAATCAGTATTCCCATAGACATCGCACAAGAGTATCCGAAGTTAGGCACATTGACAAAAGAGGTATTATAGATATAATGTGCCAGAGCCATACTGGACATACCCGGTCCGCCGCCCGTCAGGTTCACCGACTCATCATAAACCTGTAATGCACTGTTCAGACACATGACGGTAGTGAATAATATCATCGGTTTTAACAACGGCAATGTGATCTTACGAAAACACTGAAATGAAGTCGCACCGTCAATACGGGCTGCTTCATAGAGAGAATCATCGATATTCTGCAGGCCAGCCAGAAAGAAGATCATCTGATATCCGACCCAGCGCCATATACGCATGATAATCAAAATCACTTTAGCGCTTCCCGGATGTCCCAGAAAATTATAGCCCGTCTGAATAATTCCCAGTTTAAGCAGTACCACATTGACAAAACCATCCATGGCGAAGAGCGAGCGGAATATGATCGCCGAAGCCACCAGCGAAACCGCCGCCGGAAGGAAAATGCATGTCCGGTAGATTCCTTTTAATTTGAGGAGCGGATCATTTAATAATACCGCTAAAATGATTCCCAAAATAATCATAGCCGGAACCGTTACTACCATGTACAAAAGTGTTGTCTTCACCGTCTGAATAAAATTCGGATCGCGAAACATTCTGGCATAGTTGCTGAATCCCGTAAATTCCATATTGCTCCCTCGTCCGGTCTGCAGCGACAGGAAAAACGCCTGAATCAACGGCAGAAAATTCAATACGATCAGGAGAATGACGGCTGGGGTCAAAAATGCCCAGCCCGTCAGATTCTGTCTTTGTTTTACACTTAGTTTATTCATAATAATACCCCTATCTACAG
>CAMWMS010000076.1 GCA_947175435.1 uncultured Lachnospiraceae bacterium
ACATTAAGCGGCTCAATATAGGTCACATCAGCCGTCTCCGGGTCAGTCATAATCGTTGCCGGGTTGGAATTAACAAGTACAATCTCATATCCCAGCTTACGAAGCGCCTTGCACGCCTGCGTTCCCGAATAATCAAACTCACAGGCCTGTCCGATAATGATCGGACCCGAACCAATGATCAACACTTTGTGAATATCTGTTCTGCGTGGCATAAATTTCCTCCAATCTTACTTAAACTGCGAATCTGTCCGCATACACAGAATACCTATACTACTTTGTATAGATATTCTGAAAAAAGCTTATCAAACCCACGTGTATATTATGACTCTGATTTAGGGAAATTGCAAACACTTTTCATTCTGTTTCACTCGAAAAGAGAAACGATCCCGTGGAGATTCAGGTTTTTAGAATATCCTGAATTCCACGGGATTCTCTCTTTTAGATATCAAGGGTAAAAATCAATATTAATTGACAACCCTTCATGGTTCCCATTCAGACAGTCTTATATCAAATCTCTTTCCATCCGCCATATCTGTCTGTATGCAATTCATCACTCCGGTATAAGCATTGAGTCTGAAAAGATCTCCAGCACTCTGTTTACTGCCTTTACCGACTGCTTCGCCCAAGCCATATCCGCTGCCACAATGGTAAATTTCACACTCTTGGTTCCGCCGTATTCGCCGATGCCGGTCACAGTCGCCGTAGCCTTACCTTTATTAATATTGTTGCTGTAAGTAACCACGTAATCTGTTCCTTCGTCCAGCGGTGTGTTACTTCCCTTAGGCGTAACGGTTACCTTCGGTCTGATAGCATTTCCCGTATAAATAGGATTTCCCTTATTGTCGCAAGCAACGTTGCCGGGTTCAACCTTGACCGTAGCGTCTGCTATCTTCTTGGTGCTCTCGTACAACCTAAATGCCGCTGTCAGATCTCCGGCATAATTACCATTCAGAACAACCTTAGCATAGATTCTATCATTGAGCTGTAGCGAACTGAAGTTACCCTCCGTAATCTCTGTCGTGCATTCCGCATCTTTATAGTACTTGACAGCCTTAACATAGTCCGTTCCCGCTTTAAGCGCCTTACCGGTAGATTTCTCGAGTACCTTCACAGTCGTCTTTAATTTCTTAAACTGAGTCGGCATCACGATATCCGCTGCAACAGCCTCCACATCATCCACGGAAGCTCCTGTCACTTCATACTGATAAGTAATCTTACCCTTGAAATTACCTTTACCCTTAATTGTCATGGTCGCAGACTTTTCTCCTGCCTTTATCTTGGTATTACCCGAATAGGAAACAGTGAAATCCGTCTTTTCTACAAGTTCTCTCTCATTTTCTCCGTCATTGAATGTCAGAGTATATACAGGTTTTGCACCATTCTTTGTATACTTTGCCTTTTCCCCTCCTTCGGGATTAAACTGCAGGGCAGAGCCAGTTTTACTGTAATTCTCCAGATCAAAGGCCGTAATCTTGAAAGTTGTGTTCACCGATCCGGTGTATGCATTGATACCGGTGATCGTTACGGTGACTTTACCCACATTGGTATGTTCGCCCTCTTTCTTGCCTGCCTTGTAAGATACGATATAATCTGTACCCTCCTCCAGACGCTTAGTACCGCCTTTCATCGTCACCTTCATATCACCTTCAGAACCGTCCTGTGCATTCCTGCTTACATAGACCGGCCGACCGGTATAAGTATATCCTTCTGTTTTGATACCTGAAATATCCACACTAAGCTTGGTACCTTCCACCGTATAGGTGACTGACTTGCTTCCATAATACTTCGTTCCTGCTTTACCGGTCACTGTAATAGTCGCCTTACCACACTGATTCCAGTTATCAACGCTTACCTCATAATCATCTTCTTCCGAAAGCTCATCACTTCCTATTTTGACAGTTACCTTCGGTATCTCCGTTTCATTTCCATGATATGCAACTTTGTTCGAAGATAAAGTTATTTTAGCCTTACTCATCAGCACCGTGTCGCTACTACGCACTTCATACTTGATCGTCCTGCTTCCTGTATAGTTGAGCGCAGCGTCACCGTTTGTCTTCTTGGCATTGATCGTGATCTCATACGTGCCGGGCACCGCTTTACCATCCGTGCCTGTGGGAATGGTAGGATATTGTACGGTATAGTCGGTTCCGTTCTTAAGCGTCTTCTTACCGTATTTTACCGTTACCTTCGGATTCGCTACCGTGCCGTTTGCCTTGACGATTGCATAGACATCCGCCACCATAATATCCGCATCATTAAGATTTTTCTTTAAGATACTGAATGTTGCCGTATCTTTAGCCTTATAATTGCCTTTACCGTTAACCGTTACAGTTGCTGTTCCGGCGTTGGTATTGTTCTTGTAAGATATTGTATAATCTTTCTTATTTGTCAGCAGCTCTTCGCCGTTGTATACCTTAACTTCCGGCTTAAAAGCAGTCCCGGTATAAGTCTGAGCAGGAATCTCCTCGATCCACAGACCTTCCTTAATTACCGGCGTAGGAGGATTCGGATTCTCCTCCGCTTTCTTCAATCCGGCCGCCGCTTTATCTAAGGTTGCAATAGCCGCATCGATCTCAGCCTTAGTTGCATCCGCTTTATCCAGACATGCCTGTGCATCCGCTAATGCCTGCGCGAATACTTCCCATGATTCAGCCGTGTAATCTGTCTGACTGTATCCCTGATAGCTCTTGATCTTCTCCTCTAGTCTGATCTTGTCTTCCTCACCCGCTACGTTAGTCTCTCCGATCTCTACCTCACTCTTGAGCGGTAATTCGGAAACTGCAATCTCATAAGTGTAGGAAATACCCGACTCGTTTTCCTGTTTACTCTTTGCCTGTAAAGTGACCTTTCCTTCTGTCGCACTGATATATGTCACTGCCGGAACAGACTCCTTCTTGGAGGAAGTCACCGTAAACCGCAGTATACCGGCAAGCGCTGCAACAACATAGGTACCCGCCGTCTCGGATTCTTTCACCATCTCATCCGTCTCAACACTGTAGTCCATGTGCTCCACGTTCTTCGTAAACGTAACTCTCTTATCCGCCTCAGCGGTTGTGATCTCCACCTTCATAGCCGCTGCTATTGAGATCATGGTATAACAGCCGTCCGTCTGATCGAAAGGAATCTCCTTACCATTCATCTTCACGGAAGTAACCGAATGATTCTGGTCAGCAAGTTCCACCGCAAAGGAGATCTGTGTGCCCTCTTTCACCTGAAGCATATTATTCTGCAATGCAAGATCCTTTACCTTAACACCGGCAACCGTATCCGGATAAATAAATGTGACAGGATACTTTTGCTCAATCCGGCTTACATCTACTCTGATCTGTGTATCTTTGACCGGCGTTACCATGTACACTCCCTGAACCGGTTTCACCGCCTCGTCGTTTGCATAGACTCCGTCCACTTCATAGCCGTCGCTTGCTTCCACGGTGAAGGATATACTGCTGCCCTTCAAGACAGTATACTTATCCACATAATTCCAATAAGCATCATCATCTCCCGCTACGCTGTATTGGGTCCCAGCCACAGCATCTGCTATCCTTACCTTATTTCCTTTGCTTAAGAAGCCTACTTCATAGTATGTCTGTTTCTGCGTAGATCGTACCGCTGTTACGGAGATCGTTACATCCTCGGTAAGTTCACCTATATAATACTCATACACTTCAGAATCATTTACCCTGAACGGCGTGAGGATTCTCGCTTCCCCACTTCCCTGAAGCTTCACCTCGGGTATATAACCATTGATGGTTCTTGCTCCGAGTATTGTGCCTGGTCCCTGTACCTGTACTTCCTTGTCTCCACCCCGATTCCAAAGGCGGTCGCCGGAAGCATTCTCCAGATAAATCTGCTTGACCTGCGCGGTATAATCCATCGTGATCGTATGCTTTGGATATGCCTTGGCAACAACTGTTACTGTCGCCGGAAGCTGGTTAGTCTGAACAGGCACAATACTGTATTGATACCAGCCTTCATCTTCATCATCTGCATATGTCATCCAGACTTTTTTGATTGCAAAGGCATCACTGTCCAGAGACAGCTCGTATTCATCTTCACTTCCACTCCATGAGAAAGGAAAACTGTCTGTAGCCGCCACTTGGATCTTTTCATTGGTAATATCCACACCCCATTCATCGAATTCTACCCAGTACTCCAGATCAGAATCCTTCTCCGCTGAGAACAGGATCGTATATCCCGGCACAGTGTTGACTGTGATCTGAGCATCGCTTTGCGGCACACCGAGCCAATAGATTTTGACCTCGTCTTCATCCAGCCACAGCTGCCTTTCATCTCCTGCCGCGTCTTTCATAACAACGCTTTCCGGCGCATTACCGTCCGTCAGCATGAAATCAAAATAATATTCCTTATCATCATTCAGAACGGCGCTGTGAGTCTGTGCATCATACAAATTATCCTTCTCAGCTGACTTGCCCGCTTCCCAGACTCTGACTTCCGCCAGCTTATCCTGGTCTGCAAAAGTGATCGTACATTCAGAAGTCTGCACGGCATCAACATTGAGCGTCATATCACTCGTCACTTCAAGTTCAAAATACGGAAGTCCATTGTATGAATATTTCATCTGCACCTCAGATGTCTTCCCGTCCGCCGTACAAAGTACTTTACCGCGGTATCCCGGCAGAAGACCGCTGGATTCTCTGTTGCTGATCCCTCTGATTTCAATGGTATCACCATCCCGCACGAGATATTTGCCGGTAAGTCCGCTCTCGCCCTCTTCTCGTGTTCCGCCCCAAACTCTAAAATCTGTGATACTGTCGGCTTTCTCAATCGTCACAGTATGCTGCTTACGCTCCGTGATCTCTGCGGTAATCGTTGCATCGGCAGTGGGGGTGAAATAATAATAACTCACTTTGCCTTCATCATTTAATGCAGTCCTTAAAGTATCGTTTCCTGTACTAGCGAAATTGACTTTCAGATTATATATATCGCTGTCATATCCCCTTACCCGGAAACAAACTTCTTCGCCTTCTTTCACTTCAATTCCGGCGCTGAGTTGATCATATGTTGCGTCTATATCGGTCCAATAATAGTAATCATCATCCCAATCCGCTTTAGTTCTGCGTTGGAAATAGAGTGAATTATCATTTTTGACAAATGTAACTGTATTTGTATTGTAGCCTTCTATCTTGATCTCACTATTACCATACACATACGCTTCTGTCAAATAACACAGATACCCGTTTTCCGTATCGTCGTACTCAGGGTTTCTCTCACCCCACCGTTCCTCCCAGTCATACACATAGGATACCGAAACATGTTTCCAGTTATCATTATTCGGCTTCACCATGATACGGAATTGCATCCGGCTGCTGTCACTGGTATAAATATGATCCTCCGATAATTGTAACGGTTCCGCTGTATCATCCACACCATCATAAGAATCATAATTATACACAAGCACCGAAAAGTCGCTCTCTGAATAATTAAACCTGTACTCATACCCTGTCACTCTAAAATATAGATCCGTCGGACCGGTAGGACTGACCGTATATACATCTTCCTCACACTCCTCGTCATATCCGAGGGTGAGTTCTCCGCTTCCGTCCTCCGCCGTACTTATATGCAATGTTCCCTCTAGCCAGTCTTCCCTGACGTTGAACTTGAGTTTCTCACCTTCCGCTACATCTACCGTAAGGTTTTCATAGTCACCCCAATCATACCAATAACTTTTGCTTATAGGTTCCATAATATAGATCGCCCTGATCTGGCTGGCACACTCCTGAAAATGAAAAGCAACCGAATGCATATTAACCTGAGCAAAATCTATCGTAACATCTCCGTCTTTCAGCATGTTGCCCAGACGATAAGTGTTTCTCCATGCGTACGGCACATCATCCAGATTATTCATCTTTTCTCTGGAATCATAAGGAAGTTCAGCCGCATCCTCACCTTCTACCTTACAGGTTGCGCGAAGGGTATGGCTCAGATCATCTTCCAGCCACGCATCGACTGTGACCGCCAGATCATTCTTAACTTCCACCGAATCATTATTAAGTACAAGCGCTTCGCTATGCCCTGCCGGATCCGTTCCGGTTACCGTCATCACTAACTTGTTTTTAATTCCACTCGGAATATTAAACTTAAGCTGGTGGGACTCTGTCGGTTCCGCCAGTACAAAGATAGTGATTTCCTGCACGCCAAGATCATAGCCTCTCTTCTCAAACGAATAGTATCCGTCATTTTCGTTTCTGATTCTCAATCCTGTAGCATTGGAATCAATGCCGTGAAAAGTATACCCCGACTCGGGCTCAACCTTATAATAATGATCCGATAAATATTTATCTATATCAGCACCGGAAAGTTCTACCGTCTCCCCGATCACATCTTTATAGGTTACACCGGTATCGCCTGTATCATCTCCTGTATCGCTGTCCGCATTACCAGTAGTATACTGATACAGCTTCACACTTTTCTGCCCGTCATGACTATCTGCATATACATCCACAAAATGAAGCGTGTAGACAAAATCCGCACTGATATTAATCCTATAAGCGGGTGTCCAGGTTTGAGACCGTATATTCTCTATCTTATATATGTCATTCTCGGCTTCCAGTATAATGCTGTCTACTCCGCCCAGAGAATAGCTTACCTCATTAATAACCGTATGGTCAAACGGTACGATCCTGAACTGCAATGTTGATCCTGCATCGACAGTTATATCAATATAATCATCCCTGTCGGGTCTTATAGTGGATCTTACTTTATATATCGTCCACTCTTCGCTCTCACCTACTTTATACTGCAGCTCTTTGATAAAGCTTTTCGAACTATAGGAAGTATACGGATAAGTCGGTATAAGGATCCTCACCGTGGCTGGTTCATCATTTTCCTCCCCCGACACATCGTTGTCCGATACACTGCCATCAGGCACATCGTTATCCGATACGCTGCTATCCGGCACATCGTTATCCGATACGTTGTTATCCGATATGCCCACAGGGCTTCCTGTTGCTTTTTCCGCCTCTTCTGAATCCGACTCAACCGGATCTTCTATGTCCCCTGATCCGTTCCCATCCGGGCTCTCCGTATTCTCCCATCCGTTCCCGTCCGGTGCATGCGTTTTATCAGATTCGTTTTCACTTGGGGCGTTTGCCTCCTCCGAACTGTTCTCATCCGGAGTATCCGTCTCTTCCGAACCGTTCTCCTTTCCCGTGTTAACGCTTCCATTGCCGGCATTGTCCTTACCGGTGTTTTCTCCACTGCTTTCCGCTGCTCCACTGCTCTCGTCAAGCACATTCTGCGCTTCCGTTGCATAAGCAACTGCTGTCGTCTGCGGCAAGGCAGTGACAATCATTGCCACAGCCAGCAGAACAGAAAGCGTTTGTTTCATTTTCCCTAAAGCTCTTCCCATGTTTTCCTCCTTTTCACCTGAAAGAAATTTTAATAGGTACATACAATGTCGCGGGTTTACCTTCTATACATCCGTCAAGCGCTATATACAGATTACCGATCTTGCCTCTCCTGTTGGCCTGCAGATATACATACTGCCTCTCCCACTCGCATCGATATCCTGGAACGTCCTGATACTTTCCTTTCACAAGCGATACTACTCTCGCGCTGCGTCCGAAAGTATCAAATCCGGTGTTGCCTTCGACTCCCTCCAGCCTCAGTTTCGTTCCGATAAATACATCCTGAAGATCAATCTCCGCCTGACTTACAGCCTGCCCGGCTTCCATGAACGAACGCTGGTTGGAGCGGACCTTTATCGTAATGCTTTCCTTCCTTGTAACTTTCTTGCTCACAGTTATGATGTCACCATATTTATCTTCTTTCTCCGATTCTTCCCAAACCGAACATTGTGCGGTCACCGTAACTGTTCCGGCCTTCTTCAGCGTCAACGTCGCGTGGCTCTTATCACCCTTCACCGCTGCAACAGACGCTAATTTCTTATCATTGACGCTCCACGTAAAATTCTGGTCAGCAGCGCCCGGATCTGTCAAAGCCTCCAGTGAAACGGTATCCCCCACCAGATAATAGCCGTTAACATAGTCGGAATTTCCTTCCTCATCACCCCAATCAGGATCTTCATTCTGATCAAAGTCCTCATCCCAGTAGCTGCCATCGTTCATGTATGGTTCTGTCAGCACATTAAGAGTAAAATCATCCGGCAGCATGGACGCTGTACTGAATGAAATACTGGCTTTACGGTTGGTTCCCAAGATCTGGAAAGTGATCTTACCTCCTGACACCGATCCATTCAGCCTAAAGGAAGACTCCTCAGCATTCAAGGTGAATTTACCCGCAGCCTGCGCATCCAGAAGCTTCTTATTAAGTGTGATTTTCAGATTTCCACTGGGAACGGAAACTCTCTCATCCTCAGGTTCATAATCCTCTTCATAACCCCACCAGATATCATATATCTCGCCGGTTTCCTCGTCCTTGTCAACAAATCTCTTCCAATGCTTTTTATTTTTAGCAACAATTTTCTGATCATAAAACTCATAGGAATAGGTACCGTCAGGAGAAAGTTTGCTTGCCTTTTCACCATCATCCAACATCAGCCTCGCATTAACGGTCGCATTCGTATACGGATCATAAGACACTGTCAGAACTTTGCTACGTCCCTTGTACCAGACGGTCACTTTCTCACTGAACGCTGAGCTTCCATCCGTAACACTAATCGTGAGCGCCGGCGCCGGCTTAGGATTCTCTTCTGTACCAAAATCATACGCTCCATCCACACTAAGCTTCAGCCTAGGATCTTCACTCTGTCCGCCAGCATATACGAATATAACCGCACTCTCATCAAAGTCTTCCGAACGCTCGCCCGTATCCAGCTTTATAGTCTTATAGTTTCGATATTCGCTGTAGGTAACTGTTTTATTTCTGACAAAATCACCTTCATCGTTATACACTTCCTCTATTTCTTTCCATGTATACTTATACGGGAACTTATGGGAAGCCGTAAAGCTAAGCTTCTTCGCACTGTTTTCAGGTCCAAACACGGTAACCGGTATTTCCACAGTCAGGCTCGTATTGTTTCCTTCCGCATTGACGGCTCCGTCTGCAGCAAGGTGTTGAATCACCAATGTGCCCTGTAAAGTATAATCACCTTCCTCTGTGAAAGTAATCTTTTTACCATTGACCTCCACATTGCTGTTATCACAACTCCACACGACTGCATTTGCTTTCTCATAGATTCCCGAGGGTGCCAGCGTAACGGCCGGTGTGTAAGATACATTACCGTTCCTGCCCAGTATCAGCTGCTTGCTCTTATCCTTCGGAGACATTGACTCCGCATGCCGCTGCGCCTTGACAGTCGTCTTAATTGTACAGGTCATCGTATCAATCAGCCGCGGGTGCTTAAATACTGCCGTAACAGTCAGTGTCTCATTACCCTTCTGAACAGGGGTAATATCTAACCGTGCTTTCTGATGCGTCGTATCCGCTTCGTCAAAAACAAACACGGCGATTTCGTTTCCGCTCTTCGTCTCAGCCGTCCATTCTACTGTATAATCCTTATACTTCTCCGGCAGTTCATCGTATACCTGCCCGTTCGTATCCTGAATAAATGCCTGAGATGTCAGATAAAGGGATGTTGTATCATTCATGAAATACTGCTTTTTCTCAGGCTTTAGCGTATTTCGTTCCAGATCCCAGCTGATCGATGTCTTCTTCTTACCAGTTCCCGCGAAATTGTCTGTCGTCCGCATCGGGACAGGATTGTTATAAAGATACATAGCACCAAGATTCTGGTATACAAACTCCTCGCTTCCCTGTGTTTGATAGCGCAGCCGCATGGCAGGGCAGACCTCATCCTTGTCTTTCACATTCCCGAATATCCAACTGGTTTCTGCTGAACCGTTTCCTTTCACTGCCACCGGTATGGACCGGACAAAATATTTCCTGGAATCCGAATAATACGTAATCAGACTGCACTCGTCTTTAAACTGATAGGAATCCGGGCCGCAGGAATAAAGCTCATCACTGCCTTCCGGAACCGGCACACCGACATTAATGTAAGCCGTTGTTCCATCCTTCGAACTGTCAGCTGTCAAACCGGACAAGAACGCCTTATCTGACTCTCCAGCCGCAAGCGCCGCCAACAGCTGCTCGCTCTTAATTTCCAGTGTGTCCGCCGCAGTTATCCGGACACCGTACCGCATATAGTCTACACCTTCCGGAGGAAGCAATACATAACCCGTCTGGCCAAACACGCTGAATTCATTATCGGCCTCCACCGATATATCAATACCTTGGTCATTCCTCGTTAAACCTACAGATTCGCCATCCTCGTCAAACCAATGATAATACTGTGTCTTCATCCCTATAATAATTTCATCATTGTTGTTTAAGACAGGAACTGAGTAAATAGCACCATCCGTATAAGGAACCGCTTCAGCAAAAGTTTTTTCCTTGGCTGCCTGCACCGTATCGGCAACCGCATATCTTACAATCCTGTCTACATCGCTTCCTTTCGGTTTCACAATATAGTCTACATTGATCACTCCGTCCGTTCCACGCAGGTCGTTAAGAATCTTCTGCTGATTATCCGTACCCGCTTTCATACGCTGTATGGTCTCGTTTTGAACAACTATACGCTGTCCTGACACAAGCACGCCTGCCAGTTTAAAGCGTTCCACCTGCTCATCCCCGCCGGATACAGATAATTCTACATCTATATCTGCATAAATCTTATCCCACTTCACATAGAGCGTCATATCCGACTTCACGACACCATTCAGGAAATCCCACGGGATCGTATAAGCCGCATCCGTATACCAGCCCTCTAAGGCATACCCCTCCCGTGTAACATCAGGCTGGGGTACTGTCTGACCAAATTCCACTACTACCGGTTCCGCCTCAGACCCGCCTCCGCAGTCGAAGCTGACCGTATATTTATTAATTTCCCAAAACGCATAAATCTCCGTATACCCGGTGATCGCCGTGTCAAAATCCCACAAATAGCCTTCTAAAGGCTCAGATAACTCTGCCATGTACCATCCCCTGAAGGTGTAACCTTCCCGGCTCGGATCCTCCGGTCTGGGCACAGGCTCGCCTTCATGGATCTCCTGCGATTCAACCTCCGATCCTTCACCCGTCCGGAACACAACGGTGAAGCGTACTTCCGCCCACTTCGCATAGAGCGTCATATCCGCCGTAACGGCATCTCCGAACTCCCATGCCTGCGTACACTCCTCATCTTTAAACCATCCCTCGAATGTATAAGTCGCATAGACAGGAGCTTCCGGTGCCTCAAGAACCGTTCCCGCCGGCAGGGTAACGGATTCTACCACGGAGCCGCCGTTACTTGCAAAAGTAACCGTATAGCTCGGTATCCATTTCGCATAGAGAGTAATCTCTTTCTCCACCCGGTCTGTTTCAAAATTCCAGGCATTCTCGCACGTCGTTTCCCTGAACCATCCGCCAAAGATGTAGTGCTCCCTGACCGGATCGTTGGGTTTAATCAGCACATCATTCACGGTAACCGCCTGCGCCGGAACTTCCGATCCGCCCTGTGGGTCGAAGTATGCCATCGTCGGAAGACTTCCGGGATAAAGCGTCGCATTCTTCAGATTATCATTGCCCGACGCAATTAAGGCCTCCCATTCTTCCCTTGTACCTGTAAAAAAGATATCCGTGAGGCTATCACAATTCCGGAATGCCCCTATACCGATCGTCTTAATACTGCCCGGAATCAGGATCTTCTTCAGAGATTCACAACCGCTGAACGAATACTGTCCGATATGGGAAAGGCTCTCAGGAATATTGACTCTTTCCAAAGCGGTGCAGCCTTCAAACGTGTACTCACCCATATCCGTTAAGTTATTGGATAGATAGATTCCGGTCATTCCCCTACACGAAGCAAAGGCTCTGTCCCCAAGCACCGTCACACTGTCCGGTATGCTGACACTCTGCAGCGCCGAACATCCAGAGAACGCTTCTGAGCCAATACGCTGTACGCCGTCCGCCATCTGGATATCTTTCAAAGAATAACAATAGTTAAAAGCTCTGTCACCTATCTCCTTCACACTGTCCGGAATTGCTATACTCTGCAAGGACGTACATCCGGAGAAAGTACCCGGGGCAATGGAGTCAATACCGTCCGGAAGCGTAATCTCTTTCATGCCGCTGCAACTATCGAAAGCATTGCTGCCAATCGTGCCAACGCTGTCGGGAATCAGAAGGCTCTCAAGCTTCGTACAGCTCCCGAAAGCATAACTACCAATCTCAGTAACCTTATCCGAGAAAAGAACCTCCGTAAGATTACTACAACCATAAAAAGCATTCTCACCGATCACGCCGCTGCCGACCGCCACACTCTCCAATGCGACACAGTACGCAAACGCCCTGTCCCCGACTGTCTCCAGAGAGCCCGGAAGACTCAGGCTTTGCAGTTGTCTGCATCCCTCGAATGCACTTTCTCCGATCGTCTGCAGACCGCCGCCTTCGGTAAAATTGATTTCTTTCAGTTTACTGTCATAGAAAGCGTTCTTTTCTATAGAAACAACGCTCGCCGGAATCGTCACCGACTGGAGTCCGGTATACCGGAATGCTCCCTCATGAATCACATCTATTCCCATAGGCAGTGTGACTTGCGTCAGGCTGCCGCAGTCGCTGAATGCCTCAACGCCAATCTCAGTCACACCAGCCATACCGCTGATTCTCGGAAGGCTTTCACACCCATAGAAAGCGCGCTCCCCGATCTCGGTCACTTTATCCCCCAGGCTGAGAGTCATCAGTCTGACACAGTTTCTAAACGCCTCTTTCCCCACTATGCCGCTGGGTATATCCGCCGTATGCAGATAATCACACTGAGCAAATGCTCCCTCGCCGATACTCTGCACCGTATCCGGAAGCTCGATCTTCTTCAACGCGTCGCAGTCGTAAAACGCGTTATCACCGATTTCTGTGATACCTTTCCCGAAATCAACGGAGCCTAAGCTATCGTTACCTCCAAATGCCGACGCTCCTATTATCTGTACTGTATCTGGAATCGTGATCGACGTAATCCCGTCACAATTATAAAATGCATTGCTGCCAATTTCCTTCACACCATCGCCAAGAGTTACCTGTGTCAGAGTCTGCAGTTCGCGGAACGCGCCGTTGCCGATCGTCTCCGCCGCAATCTTAGCGCTGGTCAATGCCGAACCTGCAAACGCGTTTGCACTGATTGTTTTCACGCCCGCAGGCACATCAATCTCCGTGAACGGACAATTCTGAAATGCATAACCCTTGATGTCCGTCACGTCCTTACCAATCGTAACCTCCGCCAAATTCTTACAGCCGCTAAACGCATAGCTGCCAATCTCGCCACCCGGAATCAATACACTGGGCAGCCCGGTACAGCCAGAAAACGCATAGCTGCCAATGCTTGTTACGCCATCGCCAAGTGTAAGATTCTTGATAGAAGATCTGCCCGAAAACGCGGAACTTTGTATGGAACCACCGTTGATGGTCACGTTTTCTAATTGGGTACAGCCATAACATACATTTGAAGGAATTTCCACAACGTCCGCACCGAAGGTAACATCCGTCAAAGCCGTACAATCAGCGAACATATAGTAATTACTATATGATTTAATCTCTCCACCTGCTATTTCCGCACTTACCAGACTGCTGCAGTTCTTGAACACCCCATATCCAA
>CAMWMS010000077.1 GCA_947175435.1 uncultured Lachnospiraceae bacterium
TATGGTCTGGGAGGGCAGAATGGAAGAGATCCTGCCGTCAGTGTTTCTGGACGGTGCCCACAACATAGACGGGATACGGGCTCTGTTGGATACGGTGAGATCGCAGCCCTGTTACGGAAGACGGAAGCTGCTTTTTTCTATCGTTAAAGACAAGCAGTATGAGAATGTAATCAGAGAAATTGTTTTGTCAGGGTTGTTTGACGAGATCGGCTTGGTGGCGCTTGAATGTGAGCGTGCCCTGCCGCTTCATGTATTGGAAGATACTTACAGACAGTATACAGGATTAATATGTAAGGCTTATAATGACTTAAAGACAGCGTTTTGCAGTCTGGTACTTGGAAAAGATGACGAGGATAGAGTGTATATTGTCGGTTCATTATATTTGGTGGGTGAAGTGAAAGCCCTTTTGAAGGAGCCTATAGCATGATAAATTTTGAAGAAGAGTTAAAGAAATTCCATCCCAGCTTAGAGGTTGAGGATGCGGAAGAAGCGATATATAACCAGGATCTGACGGATATGGCGGATTTGATGGTTAAGGTTGTGAAGGAATCGAAGAAAATGGGCGTAACAGAATAGAGGATTGGCATAGATGATTTGTTATCAGTGTGGATGTAATCTGTCCGGGCATGATTTTTGCACGAGCTGTGGTGCCGATGTAGCCCTGTATAAGAAGATCATATATATATCCAACCGCTTTTATAATGAGGGATTGGAGCGGGCAAATGTCAGAGATCTGACAGGTGCGATTACCAGTTTGAGACAGAGTTTAAAGTTTAATAAGAATAATGTGGAGGCGCGCAATCTGCTTGGCCTCGTATATTTTGAGACGGGCGAAGTTGTGGCGGCGCTCAGTGAATGGGTCATCAGTAAGAATTTAAGACCGAAGAAAAATATTGCGGATGATTATATTGATATGATTCAAACGAATCAGAACCGGTTGGATATCATTAATCAGACGATTAAGAAGTATAATCAGGCGCTTACTTATTGTAATCAGGATAGTCTGGATCTTGCCGTGATCCAGCTTAAGAAGGTATTGTCATTAAATCCCCGATTTATCAGGGCACATCAGCTTCTCGCACTTTTGTATATCAACAGTGAAGAGTGGGAGAAAGCTAAACGGGAGCTGACGAAGTGTCTCGAAATCGATACGAATAATATAGCAACGCTGCGTTATCTGAAAGAGGTGGACGAGATGCTTCTGCCGGAGGAAGGGGTCAAGAATCCTCCGAAGAAAAAGCATAAGTCGGACGATATTATCAAATATCAGAGCGGTAATGAGACGATCATCCAGCCTGTAAATGTCAAGGACGGCAGGGGTGTCACTTCATTATTAAATCTCGGAATCGGTATTATTATCGGAGTTGCAATCGCGGTATTCTTGATACTGCCGGCCAGAATACAGACGGCTAGAGCGGGTATTGACGAGGATTTGCGCAAAGTGAGTGAGCAGTTGGACGCAAAGACGGCCACGATAGACGAGCAGCAGCTTCAGATTGATGAACTGACCAAGCTCAATAACGATCTGCAGCAGGATCTGCAGGCATATCTCGGAACAGACGGTACGCTCCGGTCCGTGGACAGTCTGATGAAGGCGGCAGGCGCGTATCTGACCGATCCGGAAGATGTCACGGTAGTGGCGGATTATCTGGAGGAGATTGAGACGGAAGATCCTGAGGGCGAGACAAGTAATTCCGAGGCATTTGAAAATCTTTATAATACTCTGTTGGCTTTGGTGGGACCGGACATCGCTAAGGCGTATTATGATGACGGATACGAGGCATACAGACAGGAAAATTATGCGGATGCGATTCCGAATCTCGAGAAAGCATTCCAGTACGATACGACGAACGGAGAGGCGCTCTATAACCTTGCCAATGCATATTACCGTGTAGGAGAGGAAGAGAAAGCCAGAGCCACTTATTTACAGATTATTCAACTGTTCCCCGGTACGGAGAAGGCAAGTAAGTCTGAGGCGTTCATAGAAGAGATGGACAGTGCGGATTAAGATAACAGTGTAAACTGCAGAATCGTTGTAAAACGACAATAAAGAAAAAAGCGATAAAGGCACGAAAGAGAAAGGACATGGTGTAAGCCATGTCCTTTCTGCATAAAAAGTGTTGGGCCAGTTTCGAGTTCGCGAAGCGAATCTCGCGATTGAGCGCAGCTCAATCATGGAGAGGAGTTTACATAACATGGAAGACTTTAAAATAATTGACAATTATCTGATGATAAGACTTCCGGATGAGGTAGATCACCACATATCGGTTGACATAAGTGCAAAAGCAGATCGCTATATCATGTCTAAGAAGGTGGGAAATGTGGTATTTGACTTCGAGAGGACAACCTTTATGGACAGCTCCGGAATCGGAGTCATTCTGGGCAGATATAAGAAGATATCCTGCTTCGGGGGGAAGGTGTATGCCATCAATGCCGACAACAGGATACGCAGGCTCCTGCTGTTGTCGGGAATGCAGAATATTGTGGAGATTATGGACAGCAAGACAAAGACATGAAGTTATACTAGGGCTGCAAAGAACGCAACCTAAGTATAACTAAGTCATGTCTGAGAGAAAGCAAAGGAAGTCTATGACAAGTAGAGCTAAGTTATGTCTGGGAGAATGCCGAAAGACGGCATTCTCCGTAGTGACGAAGAAAGAAAAATGAAAGGTGGAAATAAGGAGGACGAGATGATAGAGATAATTGAGAAGAAGAATACCGACCGGATGACAAATGAGATGAGGATCGAGTTCGCGGCGGTGTCGGACAATGAGGCTTTTGCGAGAATGGCTGTGGCGGCATTTATTACGCCGCTTAACCCTACGCTGGAGGAGATGTCCGATGTGAAAACGGCTGTGTCCGAGGCAGTGACAAACGCCATCATACACGGGTATGAAAACCGGGGGAGTCTGGAGGACAGAGTACATATGGGCTGCATATTGCGGGGAGATGTATTGGAAGTGGAGATCGTAGACCGCGGTGTCGGCATTGCGGATGTGGAGATGGCGATGGAGCCGCTATATACTTCCAGACCGGATCTGGAGCGTTCGGGTATGGGATTTGCTTTCATGGAAGCATTTATGGATAATCTGGAGGTGTGTTCCGATGTGGGATTCGGGACGTCGGTAAAGATGTATAAGAAGATCGGCACCAGTTCATGGATCGCCAGCGAGGAATAGCCGATGGAAGAGACTGCCGTATTAATCGAACGTTCACAAGCAGGAGATAAAGAGGCAAGGGAGACACTGATAGAGGAAAATCTGGGGCTGGTACGTCATATCGTGAAGCGCTTTGCGGGACGAGGATATGATATGGAGGATCTGTTCCAGATCGGATGTATCGGTCTGATGAAGGCGATCGACAAATTTGATTTAAAATACGAGGTACGGTTTTCCACCTATGCGGTTCCTATGATACAGGGGGAGATCAAACGATTCTTAAGAGATGACGGGATGGTCAAGGTGAGCCGGACACTGAAGGAAAACGGATGGAAGGTAAAACAGGCTGCCGAGCGACTTTCGCAGAAATTCGGACGAGAGGCGAGTTTGCAGGAGCTGTCGGAAGCAACCGGGCTTGATGTGGAGGATATCGTGCTGGCGCTGGATGCCAATGTGGAAGTGGAGTCGATCTATAAGTCCGTATATCAGTCCGACGGCAATGAAATCTATCTGGTAGATCAGGTGGTAAGCGGAAGCAGTACGAGCTACACGGGTGTAGGAAGAACCATCCCCAACGGAAGCATTCATGAAGATACGGAAAAAGAGAAGATATTAAACCACATGCTGCTCGAACAGCTCTTAGGAAAGCTCGATGACAGAGAGATGGAACTGATCCGAATGCGGTATTTTCAGGATAAGACACAGGTGGAAGTGGCAAAGTACATGGGAATCAGCCAGGTTCAGGTGAGCCGCATGGAGAAGCGTATTCTGTTGCAACTAAGAGAGGAAGTGTGATACTATAAGGGCAAGGAGAAAATACAGAATTCTCTATCCGTCCAGAATGGTTATTGATGGGACAAAAGTAATTTATTTTATATAACGGTAACGTGAGGAGACAGACAAATGAATACATTTTACTATCAGGTAGACAGTATCGACGGTGATTACGCGAACTTAAGAAGAACCGACACGGAAGACGAAGAGTTGAAGCTGGTGGCAAGAGCCATACTTCCTCCTGAAATTACGGAAGGCACCCGCCTCAAATATGAATTAATGGAGTACACGATAATCAATGAGTAGTGCATAGAGTACCCGAATGCGCACTGCGGAGAAGACTATATAAAAGGAACATGACAAATGAACGAGAGTACGATCAGGAATCGCAGAATACTCATTAAGAATACAGAAAACGGCGAGATCATCGCGGATACCAAAATCCTAGGATTCAACAGTCTGACGAACTCCGTGCGCATAAGCGCGGCAAGTCTGCCGGATAAGAAATATTACAAGATTTCCGCTTTTATTTTTGCAGAAGAATGCCTCTATGAGCTATCCGGCACGATCAAGGGTGCCATGGTGGACAATGAGATTGAAGTGCTTCTCGGCAGAAGTAAAGAGAAAGAGGACAGAGCCAGAACAAGATATCCGGTGGAGTTAAAAGGCGTGATCAGCCATATAATAGTGGACGGACAGGCGATACGTCTCCGCAAACCTATGCATATCCGGACAATAAACATGAGCGCCAACGGTGTGTTGATGAAAGCAGATGCGGGATGTTTTGTGGTGGGCGACGGCTTCGTGCTGACGCTTATGGTGGAGAGGGGGACGATCGTCCTTCATTGCGGGATCGTCAGGGTCAACCCAAATAGAATGTTAACGGAAGAATATGGATGCCGGATCAGCGGCATTCAATTAGAACGGGAGACACAAGGATGAGCGACAGGAAATTGCAGACACTTCCGGTTGAATATTTATGGGACGGTCTTGTACTAAAAGATGATATTTTTAACCATACAGGGGCGGTTATGCTGCTTCCAAAGGGCGAGACGATCACGAGGGAGAAGCTGGAGAAGCTGATGGGGTTCTACGGAGACAGCAAAAATATCATGGTGTACGAAGATACCTATTTCGAGATCATGTCAGATGAACATGCGCCCATCGAAGCCCGCCAGAAGGTTACCGAAAAGCGGGTGGGCTATACGCAGCTGCAACAGAACGTGGGCAGCCTTCTCCACAGAACGGATTATGCACAGTGGCTGAGCAATGAACAGATGGAGCCGTTGACCTGTGCGGTGGCAGGTAAATTGCAGAATTTTGATCCGGCAGCGATCCTTTCCTGTATCAATTTTCCCAGACCTATGGATGAAGGGCTGCAGCGCCATTGCCTTAACGTGGCACTCTTAAACGGCATGCAGGCAGGGTGGCTGGAAATGTCGCCGGACGATGTGAATACGCTGGTTTTGGCAGGACTTCTGCACGATATCGGTAAAACGATGATACCGGAAGAAATTCTAAGTGCGCCCCGCAGACTGACGGAGGAAGAAATGGAGATCATGCGTAGACATCCGGTCTATTCGGACGAATTGCTGCGGGATAAGTTTGATGATAGTGTCAGGCAGGCAGCGCGCCATCATCATGAGAAGCTGAACGGGAAAGGATATCCCGATGGTATTATGGGAGACGAGATCGGGCTGTGTGCCAGAATTACGGCGATATCCGATATATACGACGCTATGGTTTCCGTCAGAAGCTATAAGGGGGCAAGGCTTCCTCTTGATGTGTTTGACATGTTTTATGAGGAGGAGTTCGACGGGCTGGACAGAGAACTTGTTATGAATTTTCTCAAAAATATGCGGGCTGAGTATACGAACAGATCGGTTATCATGTCCAACGGTGAAAGAGGAACGATCCGTTTTATTCCGATCAATGACGCGGATCACCCGATTATCATGCAGGGAGATGATATCCGGCAGACTGATGATGAGTGGTATTGTAAAGAAATACTGCCTGTTATTTAAACAGGAATGTCATATGATTATTGTGCGCCGATAGGCGCACTTTTTTTGCATAAAAAGGCAGTATTATCGCATACTAAATGCAAATCCAATGAATGATTTAAGCCTTTCTGGTAAGGATTTTGTCAAGGAGCGTAATGTTATGTCAACTAATAACACAACAATATATATCTGTGCACAGCAGAATGTAGAATTGCAGTCGGAGGATGTCTATGTGAAGGATATCGGGAAGCTGACTTGCAGTGAGGCACATATTCTGGCGAAAGTAAAGTCGATCAAACTGCATCACTTTAAGAAAGGGGAACCTAGGAGGCGGGTGATCAGCCTCCTCAAGATAATTGAAGAGATCGATAAAGTATGTCCGGAAGCGAGTGTACAGAGTATTGGCGAAACAGCTGTTATGGTAGAGTATATCAATGTCAATAAGCATAAAGGAACGGTACAGTGGATTAAGCTTGCTTTTGTGGCGATGATCAGTTTCTTCGGCACCGCCTTCACGATTATGGCATTTCACAATGATATCGGAATCAATGATGTATTCACGAAGATCTATGAGATGGTCATGGGACAGCAGGGGGACGGATACGGCATTCTGGAGCTGGCGTACTCGACTGGGCTTGCCATCGGCATAATCGTATTCTTTAATCACATCGGCGGCAGAAGAATCACTAAGGACCCGACCCCGATCGAGGTAGAAATGCGCATCTATGAAGAGGATGTCAATAAAGCCCTCATCGAGACAGCAGACAGAGAAGGCAAGACACTGGATGTTAATTAGAAAAAAGGAGAATAATATCAAATGTTATTTATTAAGCAGCTCTTGTTGGCAGTGATCGGAGTCAGCAGCGGTCTGATTGTTTCGGCAGGGGTATTTACCGTACTGATCTCGGTTGGTCTGATCCCGCGCTTCGCGGGCAAAATGCATGTGGCGCGGAAAATATTCGTGCTGGAGGAGATGGTAGTGTTCGGTACACTTTTCGGCGGCTTCTTCAGTATATTCAGCGATTGGGGGATGATCGGTGAGTTCGTGAGGGAGCACAGACTGTTCGGAGAAAATGCAACGGAAGGTGCGTGGAATCTGATCGGAACATTATTTCTGCTTGTTTTCGGCGTGTTTGCGGGGATATTCGTAGGTTGTCTTGCGCTGGCTATTGCGGAGATGCTTAATACGATCCCGATTTTTGCGAGAAGAATCGGATTCCGGCATGGACTTGGGATAGCGATTCTGGCTGTGGCGCTGGGGAAACTGGTGGGGAGCCTGATTTATTTTACCAGGGAGGTGTATTTATATGGAGGTTAAATACTATGTGCGTAGGAATGCAGGGAGTTAAACCATGATATAACACAATTTGCAAATGGATTCCAAAAAATTAATGGATTAAATCGTGATATAACGGATATAGGGTTACTGTTCAGGCGTTAATGTTAGTTAATGTCAGTTAATGTCGGTTAATGGAGACGGACGCGCCGGACAGTATGTAGTTGTCCTAAGGACGCGCTTCCGCTCGGTTCCAAACGCAACGGTACTAAGCTCGAAAGTTGCTTTGCAACTTTAAACCTCGCTAAGTGCCGGCGTTTTCCAACGGTCCTTATGACAACTACATACTATCCAGCGCTGGGTATTGGAGATAACCTCAACTCGAGAACATGTGTTATTGAGAAAACCGCTATTAGGCAGACAAAACCACTATTCGGTAGACAGAACCGCTACTTGACAGGAAAAGCCGCTAACTGGTAGACAAAGCCGATGACCAGTAGATAAAGTCGCTAGCCAGTAGGCAAAGTCAATACCCGGCAGATATAGCAAATATTCAGTAGACACAGCAACTACTCAGCGTAGGCGGAAGTTAATTTCTTAAGGAGCCCCTTAAAAAGCGTCAGTGCTTAACGAGGTTATGAGTTGCGAAGCAACTCACGAGTTTAGCATCTGCTACGCTTTTTACGGAGCGAGAGCGCGGCTCCGTAGATATTAACTTCCACCTGCGCGGCCGTCTTAGTCAATCCCAAAATGGCAACAATAAATAAACTACACAACAGAACAAATACAATGCAGAATGTTCTGACTACAACAACACAATGCAAATAAGAAAGGAAACCAATCACATGACACAAACCAATCAAAAACCACAGACAACACAGCAGAAAAAAGAGCAGGAGTACCAACAGCATGTAGAGCAGGTAACCCCGAAGTATAATCTAGTATGGCGTATGTGCAAAGCATTCATAACAGGTGGTATTATATGCTTGCTTGGACAGTTCATTTTGAATTATGCAACAAACAATATGGGACTTGACAAGGAGACTGCGGCTTCCTGGTGTTCGATGCTGCTGGTATTGACCAGTGTACTGCTCACCGGATTTAATCTGTATCCGAAGCTGGTGGAATGGGGCGGCGGCGGTGCGCTTGTGCCGATTACGGGATTTGCGAATTCGGTTGCGTCCGCGGCTATTGAATATCAGAAGGAGGGACAGGTGTTCGGAATCGGCTGTAAGATCTTTACGATTGCAGGACCGGTCATACTGTTCGGCATCTTCACAAGCTGGGGGCTTGGACTGCTCTACTGGATCGGAACGCTGCTGGGGATAGCGTGAGAAGAACTTCTGGACTTACGAAGTAAGTCATGATCACAGCAAGGGCTGATTTCGCAAAGTCAGCATAGCTGCCTTAGAAGTTCTAAGTCTCACGCAGGAGAATGCCAAAAAACGGGCATTCTCCCCAATGATTTGAGCTTCCGCAAAGCGGAATCGTGGGGATAGTGTGAATGAAAAAATAATAAGATAGAATATCCTGCGGCTATCTATTATAATAGAGTAAACGACAGGAGCGCAGCGTTCCGGAACGGGGGTAAATATGGATCGTGAGATGATAAAAGCAGGAAAAACAACAGAGACAGCCGGGAGATTGACATTGCCGACAGATGTGGATATGGTTGAGGAGACCATACGTTTAAAAGAGCTGCTGGGGGCGGATGCCCTCAGAGACTGTGACGGCACGAATATGCCGCCGGAACTTTTAAGTCAGGATGCGAAGATATATGCAACTTACTACACAACCAGAAAAGATAATGATTGGGCCATGCAAAATCCGGAGGAGATACAGCAGGAATATCTGATCAGTGACCGGGTGACTGCAAAAGCAGAGAGTCTGTGCATAGAACTCATGAAGGGATTCCATACGGAGCAGCTTAAGGTCAACACCATAGACGATCCGAAGAGATGGTGGGAAGTCGTGGATCGGACAACGGGCGAGGTAGTGCCTCCGGAAAGATGGGAATACGATGAAGAGACCGGGGAGGTTGTGATCGAGACGATCCCTTATCATCAGTATACGGTCAGCTTCCTCGCATTCCTGATCTGGGACCCGGTACATATGTATAATTTTATTACCAATGACTGGAAAGATGCGCCGCACCAGCTTACTTATGATGTCAGACAGCCTAAGACGCAAGTGTATGTGAAAGAAAAGTTGAAGCGGTGGTGCGAGGATAATCCGGATGTGGATGTCGTGCGGTTTACCACCTTTTTCCATCAATTTACACTCACTTTTGACGATCAGAAGCGGGAAAAATTCGTGGAGTGGTTCGGTTACAGCGCCAGTGTCAGTCCGTATATTCTGGAACAGTTTGAGAAGTGGGCAGGATATAAGTTCCGGCCGGAGTTTATCGTGGATCAGGGCTATCACAACTCCATATTCCGGGTGCCTTCCAAAGAGTTTAGGGATTTTATTGAATTTCAGCAGATAGAAGTATCTAAACTGGCAAAAGAACTTGTGGATATCGTCCACAGTTACGGCAAGGAAGCAATGATGTTCCTCGGCGATCACTGGATCGGCACGGAACCGTTCGGCAAATACTTCAAGAATATCGGTCTGGATGCGGTGGTAGGCTCTGTGGGAGACGGGGTTACATTACGCATGATATCTGATATTCAAGGCGTAAAATATACGGAAGGAAGATTGCTGCCCTACTTTTTCCCGGATGTGTTTACCGAGGGCGGCGACCCGATCGGCGAAGCGCAGGATAATTGGATGAAAGCGAGACGGGCGATTCTGCGTTCACCTCTTGACCGGATTGGATATGGCGGTTATCTGAAGCTGGCCAGTGAATGGCCGGGATTTATCAATCAGATTCAGAAGGTCGTGAATGAATTTCGACAGATTCATGAGAATATGCAGGGAACGAAGGCATACACAGCGCCTTTTAAGGTAGGCATCTTAAACTGCTGGGGAAATCTGAGAAGATGGATGGCGAATCAAGTGCACCACGCGCTCTGGTATCGGGAGATTTACTCCTATGTGGGAGTGATCGAATGTTTAAGCGGTATGCCCATAGAGGTGGAGTTTATCACTTTTGACGAGGTGAGGGAGGGAATCGACCCGGATATCAAGGTTATCATCAACGCGGGCGATGCCGGCACTTCATGGAGCGGCGCCGAGAACTGGAAGGATGAAAAGGTGGTCTGCGCGATCCGCAGGTTTGTGGATGAGGGCGGCGGATTTATCGGTGTGGGAGAACCAAGCGCCTGTCAGTATCAGGGAAGGTTTTTCCAATTGAGCGATGTGCTGGGCGTGGACAGGGAATTGGGTTTCTCCATGAGTACGGATAAGTATAACGAGTGTTATGACGAATCTGACGGCAGACATTTCATTCTGGAAGATATTGAGGATGAAATTGACTTCGGCGAGGGCAAGAGCCGTATCTATGCGCAGGGCGAGAATTATCAGATCCTGAATATGGATGGCAAGTACAGCCGCCTCGTAGTCAATGAGTACGGTAAAGGACGGAGTGTCTACTTTACGGGACTGCCTTATTCTCCTCAGAACTGCCGTATATTGCTGCGGGCAATCTATTATGCGGCGCATCAGGAAGAAGAGATGAAGAAATTCTATGTCACCAATGTGGAGACGGAGCTGGCGGTATTTGAGAAGAGCGGTAAGATTGCGGTGATTAACAATTCCAGGGAGCCGAGGCAGACCAAGCTGTATGTATACGGGAAACTGAAAGAAGAACTTGACTTGGCGCCGATGGAGATGCGGTGGGTGGATTATGAATAAAGAAATTTATTGTTTACTGGAAAATTATATGATTTCCTGTATGGAGGACAGTGCCCATGACAAAGAACATGTATATCGGGTGTTATATAATGCCTTGAAAATTGCAAAGACGCAGGAGCGCGTGGACTATGATGTCTTGATAGCGGCATGTTTATTACACGATATCGGAAGGAAGGAGCAGTTTCAAGATCCTGCGCTTTGTCATGCGGCGGTAGGAAGCGGGAAGGCTTATCAGTTTCTGACGGAGCACGGATTTGCGGCCGATTATGCGGAGAAAGTAAAACACTGCATACAGGCGCACCGCTACAGAAAAAGCTGTCTGCCGCAAAGTATAGAGGCCAAAATACTGTTTGATGCGGACAAGTTGGATGCCGCGGGAGCAATGGGAATAGCGAGAACGCTGATCTACAAGGGGATTGTTGGAGAACCGTTGTACTCGGTACTTCCGGACGGCAGTGTCTCAACCGGAGAAAATGATCCCGATCCGTCTTTTTTTCAAGAATATAAATACAAACTGGAAAATGTATATACGAATTTCTATACGGACAGAGCGGCGGAGCTTGCGAGGCAGCGACAGCATATAGCGGCAGACTTCTATCAGTGTCTGTATGAGGAGGCAAGTGCACCCTATCGGGACGGAAAGAGCGAACTCAACAGAATTTGCAACTTTGACACATCTGCATGATAAAATGGACAAATATGAGAAACGGAGCTTGTTTCATTGAAGCAGAGGGAGACTGTGCATATGAATGTTCTGATCGTGGAAGATGACGAGGCAATTGCCAATTTACTGTATATGGATCTGTCCGATGAAGGATATCGCTGCACCTGTGTCTACAACGGCAGGGAGGCGGCGGATCTGCTGGAAGAAAATACGGATTATGATTTCATATTGCTGGATATCATGCTGCCGGAGATCAGCGGTTATGAGCTGCTTGAGTATATCAGGCCGATGGAGATTCCGGTTATCTTCCTAACGGCGAAAGGTGAGGTCAAGGATCGGATACAGGGGCTTAAGCTGGGTGCGGACGATTATATCGCAAAGCCTTTTCAGAGCGGAGAGGTGATTGCGCGCATGGAGGCTGTGCTACGCAGATACGGGAAAAACAGGAAGAACCTTTCTTTTGCGGATGTGGAGATCAACTTAGAATCGCGCAGAGCGTATCAGAACGGGACGGAAGTGGAGCTGACGGTCAAGGAGTTTGACCTGTTGGTGGAACTGATTCAGAACAGAAATGTAGCGCAGTATCGGGACAGGTTGTATGAAAAAGTGTGGAACGAGCCGTTTCTGGGGGATACGAGAACGCTGGATACGCATATTCAGAGACTACGGAAGAAATTAGGCTGGGAAGAGCGCATTAAGACTGTGTTCCGTATCGGATACCGGCTGGAAGGGTGAGGTGATCCGGTGAAGCTTGGAACGAAGATGTTTTTCTGTATTACCATATTTTTCAGTGCGGCATTCCTGTTCGGAGGATATATCCTGATTTCTTATTTCTATGATATCACCATGGAGCGGGAGATCGAAGCGGCGGTGGAACAGTATCAGTATAATAAATTCGTGGTGCAGGCGAATCTGATCACCAGAGGAGCGGCATGGCTTGAGGGCGATGCCGACGGAGCGTATGATATCGGAAGCATGGCTTCGGATATGAGTGACATGACGGCACTTTATACGATGGACAAATCGGAACTGTTCTCCGGATTTCCGACAAAGACGGATGTGGGCGGATTACTGAGGGATGTGACGGATAATCATGTGTGCTATCGGTTTTATACGATTGGGGACAGAGAATATCTGCTTATGGCAGGAATCGTGTCGTATGGTGAGACAGGCGTTTATCTGGTGACAGGAACGGACGTGGCAAGAGTTTCCGGACAGCAGGAACAGATGATAGCGAAATTCGGCGCTGTGTACGGGGTGACGATCGGCATCGGGAGTCTGCTGATTTTCGGACTATCTTATTTACTGACCAAACCGGTCAAGAATCTGACGGAGGCCACGAAGAAGATCGCCGACGGAAACTACAGTGAGCGGGTTGAGGACGGTGGTACGGATGAAGTGGGACAGCTTGCGCGGAATTTTAACCGGATGGCGCTTGCTGTGGAAGAGAAGGTACAGGAGCTTTCGGACAGCGCGAGGCAGAAGGAAGATTTCGTGGCGAATTTTGCGCATGAACTTAAGACGCCGCTGACCTCCATGATCGGGTATGCGGATCGGATCTATCACAAGGAGATGCCGCGGGAGGAGCAGAAGCGGGCGGCATGGTATATCTGGAATGAAGGGATGAGGCTGGAGGCGTTGTCACATAAGCTGATGGACATGACGGTGTTAAATCACAAGGATTTTGTCCTGCAGGAGACGGAGACACAGGCGCTGTTTCGGGAATTGACGGCGGATGTGGAATATCTGATGAGTGAAAAGAAAGTCTCTTTACGGTGCAGTGTGGAAAGCGC
>CAMWMS010000078.1 GCA_947175435.1 uncultured Lachnospiraceae bacterium
CACAGAATGGAAATAAGAGATTCACTTTGATTTGATAGATTTACTATAACAGAGTGTGCACAGGTGCGCAAGCCTTTTTGTTTTAGAATTTCAGCGCCTTATTTCACTGACGATACTTAAGCGCTCTGGTCGCATTTAATACCGCAAGGATCATAACGCCCACATCTGCGAAGATCGCCCACCACATATTGAGCGTTCCCACTGCACCTAATCCTAAACAGATAAACTTGACTGCCAGTGCAAAGACTATATTCTGGTGCACGATGCGCAAGGTCTTTCTCGAAATATTGATTGCAGTCGCAATCTTCTCCGGATCGTCGTCCATCAGCACGATATCCGCCGCTTCGATTGCTGCATCCGCTCCAAGTGCCCCCATAGCGATCCCCAGATCCGCACGGGATAATACGGGGGCATCATTTACGCCGTCACCTACGAATGCCAGTTTTTCTTTTTTATCTTTCGATGCCAGAAGCTTCTCCACCTCGCCTACCTTGTCAGCTGGCAAAAGCTCACTCTTGACTACATCTACCCCGAGTTCCTCTGCCACCGCGTCTGCCACCTTTTTCGCATCTCCGGTTAACATAACTACTTGCTTAACTCCGGCCGATTTTAGTCCTAAAACCGCTGCCTTAGCATTGTCCTTGATCACGTCCGAAATCAGAATATATCCCGCATATCTGCCATCGATCGCCACATGTACCTCTGTTCCTGTCTTCTCCGGCTCCAGATAAGGAATATTTAACTTTTTCATCAGTTTCACGTTACCGACCGCCGCCCGTCTTCCGTTCACCACAGCCGTCACGCCATGACCGCCGATCTCTTCCACGTCCGTGACTCTTTCAGGATCAATGGGCTTGCCGTAGGCTTGTTTTAAACTCTTGCTGATGGGATGATTGGAGTAATTCTCCGCATATGCCGCCGCTTCCAATAACTCTTCTTTCGAAACGCCGTCCGCCGCTTCCATATATGTCACTTCGAAAACACCCTTGGTCAAAGTCCCTGTCTTATCGCAGACCACGTATGCCGTCTGGGAAAGCGCTTCCAGATAGTTAGAGCCCTTTACCAAAATTCCTTTTGCAGAAGCGCCGCCGATTCCCCCGAAGAAGCTCAACGGAATCGAGATCACCAATGCGCAAGGGCAACTGATAACCAGCGTCGTTAATGCTCTGATCAGCCAGTCAGACCATCCCGCGGGATTTCCCAACAGCAGATTAACCATCGGAGGAACGAGCGCCAGTGCCAGTGCACCAATACAGACTGCCGGTGTATAATACTTTGCAAATCTTGTAATAAAGTTCTCGGATCTGGACTTTTTCATGCTGGAATTTTCCACCAGATCAAGAATCTTAGATACGGTGGACTCGCCAAACTCCTTCGTTGTCCTAATTCGAAGTACCCCGGACATATTAACACATCCGCTGATCACTTCATCACCTTCCGCCGCCTCTCTGGGCAGACTCTCTCCCGTTAACGCACTGGTATTCAGTGTAGATGAACCACTTACAATCACACCGTCGATAGGTACCTTCTCCCCCGGCTGTACCGTGATGACGGATCCCACCTCCACTTCGTCGGGGTCTACCTGCTTAAGTTCTCCGTCCTGCTCCACATTGGCATAATCCGGCCGGATATCCATCAGTGCAGTGATATTTCTGCGACTCTTACCCACCGCATAGCTCTGAAAAAGTTCACCGATCTGATAAAACAGCATAACCGCCGTTCCCTCAAGATACTCTCCCAGCACGATCGCACCTACCGTCGCCACCGCCATCAGAAAATTCTCGTCAAACACTTGCCCGTGAATGATTCCCATAACCGCTTTCTTCAGGATATCATATCCGATAATGAGATACGGAATCATGAAAAGTGCCAGTTTGATATATGGATTCTCCACCGGAATAAAATTAAATCCCACTACCAGTACCGCAGATATGATAATCCGTATCAATACTTTCTTTTGTTTCTTTGTCATAACATCCACCTTCTCCTATCCATAACAGATAACAGATTTTTCTTGATTTCCCCGACTGTCATCTGCTCACATTTTTGTTTCATATGAACATTTGAACATATATTTGTTTATTTGTCAAGTATTTACTCCTTTTTTTTACAAAAAGAAAACCGGCGGCACCACCGCTTGTTACCGCGATCATACCGCCGGGCATATAATCATGTGGGAATCCGCAGTACCTGCCCGATCTGCAGTGCACTACCGGTCAATCCGTTCAACTGCCTGATGGCATCCACCGTCGTGCCGAACCGATTTGCCAACAGCCACAGTGTATCCCCGGATCGCACCGTATAATTGTAATACTGCTGGGTCTGCCCTGACGGAATCTTAAGAATCTGACCGATCCGCAGACTGTCACCGGTCAATCCGTTCAGCCGTTTGATCGCATCTACCGTTGTGCCGAACCGATTCGCCAGCAGCCACAGCGTATCTCCGGATCGCACCGTATAATCAAAGGAACTTGTGCCCGTTCCGGGTGACGTACCGGGTGTAGGATTGGGGGAAGGTACATTCTGCCCGATCCCCTGATAAGTCCGATACAGCGCATTCCATGTGGCCGGTCCCACAACGCCGTCCGCCACCAGTCCCATTCTTCTCTGAAAAGCGCTCACCGCCTGTCGCGTGCCGCTGCCGAAAATACCGTCCTGCACTACGGCGGGAACATCGGAATAGTATTCCGAGATGATACTGAGCAGATACTGCAGCGTAATAACATCCTGACCTCTCGCCCCCTCCCGGAGTACTACATTCGGCGGCACAGTTCCGATTCCGATATTCGTTCCCTCACTATTTAGTTCCGCCAGTCTGGTGACTGCCGTATACATGCTGGAAAGCTTATACCAGGTAGATTTACCGACAATTCCGTCAGCTGTCAATCCGAAGATACTCTGAAACTTCATCACTGCCGCCCGCGTGCTGTCTCCAAACGTGCCTTCCGCGTCAGAAATGGCCGGTATCGCAGGGTAGTTTCGTCTGATTCTGTTTAAATAATTCTGAATGATCTGTACATTCAGCCCTGTACTTCCTATCCCGAGCGGTGTTCCCGGATAAGAAGTCAACATATTCGTTACAATATTCGTCTGTGCGATCTCCACATCGTCGGGATAATAATAACGCAGGATTTGGATCGGTGTATATCCCTGATTCGCCAGCGTAACTGTCCCCCACTGAGACAGTCCGCTGCAGGTAGCGGTGGTCCCGTTGCAGAAGGAGGTGAAGTAAGGCGCTTCCTGCCCCTGTCTGCGGACATACTCATTAAATATCTCATCCACAATCCTGCTGACAGAATCATAAATCGGCCGCCCATATACGAAATACTGGTCATAGGCTGTGCTGTTAGTGATGTCGAAGGAATATCCCTTGCTTCGATACCATTCCGTATAGACTCTGTTCAGTGCAAACGTAATAATGGCGTAGATATTCGCACGCAGTGATGCCTCCGGCCATGTAGGGTAAATCTCGCTGCTGGCAACATTTTTCACATAATCCGGAAAAGATACCTGCACATTGGATGCTGACGAATTCGGTGTTCCCAAATGCACCGTGATCGGATTCGGAATAGCGACCTGCCGCAATACATAGGGTGCTACATCACCACCGACGCTTCCCTCCTGATTCCGTTCCCCTTCCATGGAAACCGCTGGTGCGCCCACCGGGATCTCCGTCTGTGTCCGCTGTCTCCCCTGCATCGGAACAAGCACAAGCGGAAGGGTAGCCAGCTCTCCGTCAAAAATGGGAATATCGGAGACATATACTGAGTCAAACCCTTCCGTCTGCGCGAGTACATTATAAGTTACATAGGGTGTTCCCGTAAAATTCTCATTCTGCGAGTAACTCTTGTCCACTGTTTCCAATGGCACTTTTCTCGTCTCACCGCTCTCATCTGTCGTCAGTTCATAGACACGATTCTGCTCATCGTCCAGCACAGTGACCTGTACGCCGCTTAAGGGCAGTGCATCGTGCGCAGTCCGCGCCTGCATCATCAGATAACCGATCGCCATAATTTCATTCTCCTTCATAGTCATATTTATTCAATAACCAATATGCTATAAAATATGAATTGATCCTGCCATCAGTTACACTTTTCTCTGATAATTCTATTATTCCCTTACTTTACACGTTCATCTCAGCCTTTGACACTTCCGCTTGTCAGACCTGCCACAAAAAATCTTTGGCAGAAAATAAATACCAACAGAATAGGTATCAGGCTAAATGCAGATAACGCAAATACATACCCCCACTGTGTAAATTGATGTTGTCCGAAAAAACCGGAAATGGCAATTGGAAGGGTTCGTTTCATATTATCGTTGATGACCGTATTAGCCCATGGAAATTCTTCCCAATAAGTCAAAAAATTAAAAATGGAAACCGAAGCAATTCCCGGTTTTGCCAGTGGCATGATCACTCTGACAAAAACAGTAAAAACACTTCCACCATCCATATAAGTCGCCTCATCCAATTCTCTTGGCACATTTTCTACAAATCCTTTAATCATAAATGTGGAGTATGGAATCGTCCATGCAACATAAAACGGAATCAGTCCCTCCAGTGAATTAATCGTCCTTAATTTAACTGCAAGTTCATACTGTGGAATAATCAACGTAAGCCCCGGAATAATCATCGTCAGCACAATGAAAGCGAATAAAAATCTTTTCCCCCTGAATTCAAATCTTGCCATCACATAGCCTAAAGCGGAAGCCACAAATGCCGTAATCAATACCGCAGCAACCGAAACAAAGATACTGTTGCAGAAGTTAATGTAGAACTTTCCCTGCCCTAATATATACCGGTAATTCTCAAGCGTGACTTCCCTGATTGAAGGAAGGAATCTGGGCGGATACTCATATAACGCACCATTTGGTTTTAATGAAGTACTGATCATATACACCATCGGCAATATTACAACGATCAATGCCGAAAGTAAAATAAAGTGAATCAACAGATCATACCTTGTTCTTTTTTTCATCATCTTCACAAACTTCCTTTCTTCTATCCATCCTTTTTCTGCATCAGATTAAACTGTATAACAGCGAGTATCGCCAGTACGACCGTGATGATAAAAGATAATGCCGCAGAATATCCGAATTTTCCTGCACTGAATGCCTTATAGTACATCCATGTAAGCACTACATCCGTCTTATGCGCCGGTTCTCCGCCCGTGATCATCTTAATAGAAGTAAATACATTGAAACCGCCGATCGTCAACATGACAAGTGCAAACAGAATGGTTCCTCTGATACTTGGCAGTGTGACGGAAAATAATTTTCTCACGGCTCCTGCCCCGTCAACATTTGCTGCCTCATACAAATCTCTGGGGACTGTCTGCAATGCAGCAAGAAACACTACCATATTCCATCCTATTCCTTTCCAAATTCCCAAAAACATCGCAACTGTAAGTCCGCCCCATCTGTTATCCAGCCAGCGCACATTCTGTTCCGTAATATGCACCACATTTGCCAGAAAATAATTCAGTAAGCCTTCTGTATTAAATACATATTTAAAGACAAGCGATGCGATAACCCATGATGTGATCACCGGAAGATAGTATAGTACCCTGTATCCAACTTTGAATTTTGTTACACTGTTGATCAACATCGCCACCAGAAAACCAAGGAACATCTGTCCCGGAACCGTTACAAGCGTGTATAAAATCGAATTAACGAAAGCAGTCTGAAAATACTCATCTTGTATAACTTCTTTATAATTGTCCAATCCGATAAACTGCTGACCGGCAATGCTCTTGAAATCCCATTGAAAAAAACTCATAATCAATAACTTTAATATAGGATACAACGTAAATATCCCAAAAATTAACACTCCCGGCAGTAGCAGTAATCCGATCTGCCACTTACTTTTATTGGAAATTCTCATAAACACCTCTTTTCCATATCGCTGGAAACAGCGGGAAATTCCCTCAAGGGTAATTCCCGCTGCCCCTGTAGTTGTTTGACATTAGCTGTTTTTCAAGATATAATAAATACGGTGTTATTTTGCAAGTAGTGCGTCATACTTTTCGGCAAGCTCGTCCATGGCTTCCTGCGCCGATTTTTCACTGTTCATAACTGCGGTGACAGCAACGGAAAGTTCATTATCCATTTCAGACCAGCACGGAACCGTCGGACGTGACTTAGCAGAAGTGATCGCTTCGAGGAACGGGGCAAAATCTGCCTGCTTGACGGTATCGCTTTCAAGCGCCTGCCTGTTGACAGGAATCTGTCCACATTTAGCCATTTCCTCCTGCGCATATTCATCGGTCATAAACTTCATAAATTTCCATGCTGCATCCTTATGTGCACTATTAAACATTGCGATGTCTTCACCACCCAGAACAGAAACGGAGCCGCCATCTCCTGCCGGTATTTCAGAAGTAG
The DNA here is from genome assembly GCA_947175435.1 of uncultured Lachnospiraceae bacterium. Classification (GTDB taxonomy): domain Bacteria; phylum Bacillota; class Clostridia; order Lachnospirales; family Lachnospiraceae; genus UBA3282. The sequence goes on from CAMWMS010000078.1 coordinate 6,382, forward strand.
CATATTTGAAATCAGGGTAAGCGCCTTCCATTTCGGAGATTTTCCACGGACCTTCTAACAGCATCATGTATCTGCCTGTGCCAAAACCGTCCGTCATAGGTATATCTCCACTGTTCCATCCTGTAATATTACCGTCCGAATACAGTTCTGCAAACATTTCAATCGCCTTGACTGTTTCCGGACTATTGATATATCCGGATGCTAGTGTCTCTTCCTCATTTGTAAGAGCACCACCCATACTCCAAATGAAAGGACACAGATTCCATCCCGATAAAGCGGGCTCATCATATCCCCAAACCTGCTGACCGTTATCATTGGTACCCGAGAGCTGTTTAACTGCGGATATAAATTCATCCATAGTTGTGGGAACATTAATTCCTGCTTCCTCAAATGCCTGTACATTATAGAAAAGAATTTTGGTATTCGTGTTGAGTGCCAATCCATAAAAGTGTTCATTGATTCTCGTGGTACTCATGGCACTTTCCAGCAAACCGCCGGATACAGAAGTAAAATCAGACATTTCCTCATCTAGGGCTGTCAGTATTCCCATTTCCTGTAACTCCGGAATCCATGCGCTATCCAGTCTTGCAACATCAGGCAGAGTATCGGATTGCGCACTGATCAATAATTTTTCATGCAGATCTCCCCATTCATGGGATACTGCATTAACCTTGATCCCCGGATTTTCTTCTTCAAACCTGGGAATCAATACATTCATCAAAGTTTCATTTTCCGCTGACTGCGCACTGTAATGATGCCAGAAATTAATCGTAATTTCTTCTCCTGCGGAATCTGCTTCATTTAATTCTGCTGTTTCTTGACTCTGTGAGTCAGTTTCAGGCTGTACTGGCGATTTTCCACATCCCATCATTGCTGCCAGGCATGTCGCGGTTGTGAGTAAAATTGCCAGTACTTTTTTACCTTTCTTCATTTTGCTTCCTCCTTTTTTTTCTTATGACTCTAACAGAATACGGTGTCAGGTCAATTCGTAGATACCCCCTATATTCCATTATGTCCCCACTTAAAAATGCGCTGTTATCCTTCGATTCCGTAACATCATAAACTTTCCCATCAAGTATATCCATATATTCAGTTTCCTCTAGAACCGGACACAAAATCTCTGCGTTCCCTTCGCCTTTATGAAAAACCAAATACACTGCTTCATCCTTGTACTGTCTCATAAAGCCATATACATTATGTTCCACATCCACAATGATCGTGTGATAACCGCCTTTCCTGATACATGCGTTTTCTTTTCTGAGATGAATTATTTCTTCATACCATCTAAGCATATCCTGATCCGCTGTTTCATCCCATATCATGCACCTTCTGCAATCCGGATCATTACCTCCCGTCATGCCCACTTCATCTCCGTAATAAATAGCCGGCGATCCCGGAAAAAACATCTGAAACGCTGCTGCCAGTTTCATTTTCCGTTTATCCTCTCCACAAAAGCAAAGAAATCTTTCCGTATCATGACTATCCAAAAGATTGTACATAACCCGATTACTTACCGGTTTGTTCACTGCCAGCATATGATTGATGCGGTGATCCAGCATTTCCTCCGATATATTCCCCAGTGCAAAATAATCTCTCACAATATCCCTAAACATATAATTCATGACAGAATCCATCTGATCACCGCCAAGAAGTCTTCCCCCATACCCCCATGTTTCGCCGATCAGTATGATCTCTGGATACTTTTCTTTGAGAAATAATCTTGCTTCCTGCCATACCGAGAAATCCACCTCGTCAGAGACATCCAGCCGCCAGCCGTCAATCGCGTATTCTTTGATCCAGTAATCCATTACCTCTAAAATATACTTTCTCACCTCGCTATGCGCTGTATTTAACTTCGGCATCCATTTGTATGCACCAACGCATTCATAATCGTGATGAGTAATCTTTACAGGATAATCCGTAATGAAGAACCAGTCCCTATATTGAGATCGCTCCTGATTCTGCAATATGTCCTCAAAAGGGGGAAAATGGACACCTGTATGATTGAATACCCCATCTAACAGCACCTTGATATTCTGCTCATGACACAGATCAACTAATTCCTTGAAATCCTCATTTGTTCCGAACATCGGATCGATTTTATAATAATCTGTGGTCGCATATTTGTGATTAAAATCACCCTGGAATACAGGCGTCAGATACAAACATTCTACTCCAAGCCGCTTAAGGTAAGGAATCTTTTGTATGATTCCCCGTAAGTCCCCGCCCATATAATTCTCCCTGCTGGGCGCTGTTCCCCATTCCATACACTGTGGCGGATCATTGTCTTTGCTGCCATTGCAGAAGCGCTCCGGAAATATCTGATAATATATGACACCTTCCGCCCATTTCGGTACGGAAATAACATCATTACGATTTGCATATAAGTACTCGAAACACTCATTCTCCGGTTTACTTTCCGTAACGCCATAGACACTGTAATACCATTCTTTTCCATTGCTTTCTATCAAGCGGAAATAATATTTCTGATATCTGGCAATCTTGCTGAATGTCAGTTCAATCTGAAAATAATCAAACATCCCATCTCTCTGTACACATTTCATCTGCCCCTCTTTTTTCTTATTGACATTTGTTCTGTCCCAATAAATGATTTGGCACTGTCTGATTTCTTTTCTTGCAGTTCGTATTCTTACTACCAGTTGATTTCTTGATTCCGGATAGATGTACTCCGCAGTATTAATGTGAAATACAGCTTCCTGTTTCACTGCCTCTCCTCCTTTCTCCCTCTGGTTGACTTGCGCACAATCATCTGCGTGTCAATCAGAGACTTTTTATCATCTTTCCTGATCTGTTTCATTTTATCAAATAAAATATTTGCAGCCAGTTCTCCCAGTTTGTATGTATTGACATCCACTACCGTAAGGGGCGGTTCCATGTACTCAGCCAACGGATAATTATCAAATGCCACAATTCCCATATCTTCCGGGATCCTTTTACCTCCTTTCTTCAATTCCTGTATCACATGGAAAGCTACAATATTATTTGTGCATATGATGCTGTCCACTTTTGTAAAATCATGTAGCACCATGTTTACCTTTGCTATAATCTGCTCTGCATCCGTACCACATTCGACGATATTGCTCTCCCCGCATTCTATCCCTGATAATTCCAGTTGTTTTTGAAATCCCTGTATCCTGTTTTTCTCAAAAACAGTCGCTTTATCTTCTACAAATAACATAGGACAATGATATCCAGACTGGATCAGGTGTTGTACTGCCAGACGTCCACCCTGTTCATTATTCATGTCTACCCAATAGTCCTGATTCAATTCCTTTTCCGGCTCTCCCATGATCACAAACGGAAACTCCTTGCTTACCAAAAGCTCAATCAGCTCATCTGTCACATCTGATACCGGCAATATAACACCATCTACTTTATTTTCCAGTATCAGATTCTCCACCGCATTTTGATTCTGACAGTTACCACTGTTTGTGATCAGAAGATTATATCCTCTATCCTGAGTAACCCGCTCGATCGCTGAAACACTGCTGATAAAAAATGCATTGGAATAAGCATCACTGTTACCGGCATCTATTACCAGACCAATGGTAAAAGTGCTCCCATTTACAAGCCGCCTCGCTTGACTGTTAGGGTGATAATCCATCTCACGCATTGCTTCATATATTTTCTCCTTTGTCTCATTAGAAATACTGGCTGTCCCGTTAATGACACGGGATACTGTGGATGGATTAACCCCCACTTTTCTGGCAATATCTTTGATTGTACTCTTCATATGCTCTCCTTTATGCAAACGTTTGCATTGTCAGCCTTAAAAAATGTGCAAACGTTTGCACTCTTTAATCTTACTATTACATAATTTACGCCTTCTGTCAAGTCTTAAAATTTCTATTTTGCATTTCCCGCCCTTCATAGCTGGAGAAAATGCTGTTCCCGACATTCTTTCGGACATAACATAGTGCCGCTAAGATCACACACTTCGCAATCTTAGCAGCACCGCTAAACCAAAATATCATTTTATCTTTTACTATTGAACGACCCCGTTTCCGCCTCTCGTCCACACGATATTCTGACTGATCATCTGGTCGATATCCATACCGATGATCTCCGAGGCTCTGGCCTTCGCCACACCTTCATTGGCAGTTCCGAGATTCTTATATATATTGTAGGCCGGTTTCTTGTTTCCGTTCAAGTCATATAATCCCAGCGCCAGATGACTCTCCATCTCGTGAGCATCGTCAGTCTGACGGAACAACATAAACGCGTCCACATCAGGAAGGGAAGCCGCTTTCAGATAGCCGTAAGCCACTGACGCCTCCTGCTTCTCGTTCCCGAAGCTTGATGTAAATCCAATCTCAGCCAGTGAAATACTCCTGACCTGTCCGCTCGGATTTAAGAACAGCGGCTGGTGCATATAGTTAATCAGAATATCCACATTCTGCATCGTAATATAAGGTGTGGAAAGACTCTGCTTCACCCATACTGCCGGTCCGTTCCATGCATAAGGATCGTACAACGGCGAATTATACGGATGATAGGAAAGGCTCCAGTCAATATTCCCCTCACGATTCATATAGTAATTGAACTGATCCAGATAATCCTTCGCAAGGAAGCTGCCCGGATTGGACTTCCGCCCCCACTCCTGATCGATGGAGTTATATACTCTCACATTGGCATTCTGGCTCTTTAGCTCGTTATAGAAGATACGGAATGCCTTTGCATAGATATTCACATTAAAATCCAGCGACGTGGAACTGCTGTACCACCATGATGTACGTGCATTCACCTCGTTGCCGAGAATCCAGTTATCCACCTGTCCACAGCCTGTCTGCCCCGAATAACGCTGTCCCAGAAAGGCGCTGACCGCCTTTAAATGACTGACCCCTGCGTTATCCGCCACATTCAGCGCATACCCCGGACAATCGCCGCCTACCGCCGTAGGATGCACAAGATCCTGCGTGTAAGGACTCCTGCCTCCGTTAAGAAGCACCATGGTAACCTGTATACCATAGCTGTTAAAGCTCTTGATCATGGAGTCAAAGTGCGACACCATGCCGTTATTGAAATACCATGTCTGTCCGTTATAGTCGAAAGGAATCCCTCCCTGCACGGAAGCATCCACGCAGATATCATCCACATACATATTATACACGATCTGCTGAATACCAAGATCCTGTAATTCTTCTTTAGAAGACTTGGCAAGATCCGGGAGAATTCCCTTGATCCCCCTGTCATTACGCGGCGAAGTATGTGCCGCAATCGCTTCCGGATTCGTGATATAGTGCTCATCGCTGACCTGCACCATCTGTCCGCCCCGCTTTACCGCAACCAGGAATTTACGGCTCAGATTGGACTCCCCTGTATTATAACTCAACGGAAAGGCCGCCGTAACAGAAGCGCCCGCGTCAACCGTCGCCACCACCTTACCGGTAGGGCCATCCTGATATACCTCATCCGCATAGATATAATATTTGCCGTCATCACCGGACGGAACGCTTCCCGCACCGAGCTGGCATACCACGTCCGCACCCGAGATCGTACAGGACTGAATCGCAACAGGACGCCCCGAAGCCTCCGCATAAAGTGTGTTTTCATTCACTAAGCACAGACTGCCTACTATCAATACTAAGGCCATCAGCGCCGTAAGCACGGTCGCTTTCCTGTTTCCAACGCTTCCCTGCGCTCTCACGGCCGTCACATTGCTGCATTTACTGTTCTTGTTTCTTTTGTTTACTCTCATCTCTCCCTACCACCATTCCGAAGCGTCCATACAGCACATCGCCGCACCAATCCTGCTGACATTTCTGTATACGCCTCTTTAAATCAGTTCTTTCTTTTTTCTCCTGTGCTTTATTATATCTGCTAAAATATGGATTGACAAGTACAAAGGCGTGATTTACACCTTTCAAAATTACGCCGGATTCTCATGCACCATAATATGCTTCACCTTCGGAAAGTTCTGCTCAATGGCATCGTGAACCTGCTCCGCAATGCCGTGTGCCTCCCGAAGTTTCATCTCCCCGTTCACTCTGATCTCGATATCGACATAGATTTTATTGCCGAAGACACGCGTCTGCAACAGATCCACGCCCAACACGCCCGACTGCGCGAGTGCGCATTCTATTAACGCCATCTCAACTTCGTCATCACAAGCCTTATCAACCATCTTATCTACCGCGTCCATGAAAATATCGTAAGCCGCCTTCTCGATAAAGAAGCAGATCACCACACTGGCTACCGGATCTAAAATCGGAAACCCCATTCTGGCACCCGCGATACCGATCAGCGCACCTACCGAAGACAACGCGTCAGAACGGTGATGCCATGCATCCGCCATAAGCGCGCCGGAATCAATCCGCTTCGCATAGATTCTTGTATATTGATACATGCCTTCCTTGACAATGATAGACAGAAGTGCTGCTGCAAGCGCCAACATGCCCGGCACAGCCAGCTGCGCGTAGTCTCCCCCTGCAATCTTGCCTACCGCGGAATATCCGATTCCAAGTCCGGTAGCTGCCAGAATCGTAGCAAGAACGATTGCCGCAACACACTCCATCCGCTCATGCCCGTAAGGATGGTCCTTGTCTGATGCCTTACCGGAAATCCTGATGCCCACAATGACAACGATCGTACTGAACACATCTGAGGCCGAGTGGATCGCATCGGAGATCATCGCGCTCGAATGAGCGATCACCCCCGCCAGCAGCTTAAGTACTGTGAGCACGAAGTTTGCCTCGATACTGACCTTGGATACTTTCATCGCCACTTTCTCATAATCCTTTATATCATCCATACTACTCCCATTCCCCTCTGCCACTTACTGTTTTTCCTTTTTCCTATAATATAAAAAACATCTGCGTACACAGTAATCGTAACTACTGTCCCGCAGATGTCATAATCCGCTGTCGCCCGAAACGACCCGGCTCCCAAGCTAATGCTCCGGCCTGCTCAGTTTGTACTGTATCATCCCGAGAGTCTGTACTCTCTAAGTTTGCAGTGCAAAATGTATTGTACCTAATGTATCATACGCAGGTTCGGAT
>CAMWMS010000079.1 GCA_947175435.1 uncultured Lachnospiraceae bacterium
GCACAGATCGCGTTTCATGAGCCATAGACCGGTCAGAAATTCTCCGGTAAAGATCATGCCGGTGTAAACCAGACCGCGGAATATGAAGTTGTGTCCGCGCATAAGGCGGGCAAACGGGGCAAGCAGGGCGGCGAGTCCGTATATGGGGAACATCCAGACGGAGGTCGTACAGGGCAGACGGAGATCCCTTTTGCGAAAAGCGTGAAAGGCTGTGAAAATCATCTCCAGAAACCATCCCAAAAGCCCACAGTGTATATAGTTGTGAATAAATTTTTTCATATCATTAAGGATATCCGAATTTCGGGAAATTATACATCCATATGAGAGGGGCGTGCGCATGAACTACAGAGAGGCGATGGCATATATAGAAGATTTGCAGCAATATGGCAGCGTTATGGGTCTTGAGACCATGCGGGAATTGTGTGCACGCCTGGAGAATCCGCAGGATCAGCTGAAATTCGTTCATATTGCCGGCACGAACGGGAAAGGTTCGGTGCTTGCCTATGTCTCCACGGTTCTGTCTGTGGCAGGATATCGGACAGGCAGATATATATCGCCTACGGTGCAAGAATACAGGGAGCGGTTTCAGATTGACGGCCGTGTGATTACCCAGTCCGGATTATGCAAATATCTGGAACAGGTGAAGGAAGCGGCGGAGGCAATGGCGGCGGAGGAGCTTCCGCATCCTACGGCATTTGAAGTGGAGACCGCAGTGGCATTTCTCTATTTTCTGGATAAACAGTGCGATATCGTAGTGCTGGAGACCGGGCTGGGAGGTGCGCTGGATGCGACGAATGTGATTACGACGACGTTAGCCGCCGTCTTTACTTCTGTCAGCATGGATCATATGGGAGTGCTGGGGGACAGTATAGAGCAGATCGCGGCAGCTAAGGCAGGGATTATTAAAGACAAGTGTTATGTAATATCCGCCAAACAGACGCCGGAAGCAATGAAAGTGATCAGACAGGCGGCGTTTGTGCGCAAAGCCAAATTATATACGGCAGATGTATCCAGAGCAAAGAATGTCAGATACGGCATGACCGGTCAGCATTTCAGTTATGATAAATACAAGAATATTGCGATCACGATGGCTGGGCAGTTCCAGATCGAGAATGCTGTGGTGGCGCTGGAGACGCTTGCCGCGCTCGGCAGAGCGGGGTATCCGGTCGCAGAGGATAAGCTGCGACTGGGCATGGAGCAGACGCGCTGGCGGGGCAGATTTGATGTGATTGGTAAGAAACCGCTTTTTATTGCGGATGGAGCACACAATGAGGATGCTTCGAAGCGGCTTTCGGAAAGCCTCAGATTTTATTTTACAAACAGACGGATCATCTATATAATGGGTATGTTGAAGGACAAAGAGTATGATAAGGTGATCCGCAATACTTATGAACTGGCGGAACATATTATCACGGTGACACCGCCGCTTACGGATCGTGCGCTGCACGGTTATGAGTTGGCGCAGGCAGTGCGGGAATACCACGACAGCGTGACGGTAGCGGACAGTGTGCAGGAGGCGGTGGAGATCGCTTATCTGCTGGCAGGACGGGATAAAGACTGCGTGGTTATCGCATTCGGTTCGCTCTCTTATCTGGGAGAGCTGATCGACGTGGTAGAACATAGAGATACGATCAGGAGAGACTCTCATGGTAGATCAGAAGAAAATTGAAGAAGCGGTGCGGCTTTTGTTAGAGGGAATCGGTGAAGATGTGACCAGAGAAGGTCTGAAGGATACCCCAGGCAGGATCGCGCGGATGTATGAGGAAATCTATAAAGGCATGGATGAAGATCCGGAGATACATTTATCAAAAACATTTACGGTAGAAAGCAACGGAATTGTCGTAGAAAAGAATATCACTTTTTATTCTACCTGTGAACACCACTTGATGCCGTTCTACGGCAAGGTGCATATCGCTTATCTGCCGGACGGCAGAGTAGTGGGACTCAGCAAGCTGGCACGCACGGTAGAAGTATATGCAAGAAGGCTTCAGATACAGGAGCAGATGACGGCTCAGATCGCCGATGCAGTCATGGAGTACTTAAAACCCCAGGGCGTGATGGTGATGGTGGAAGCGGAACATATGTGCATGACCATGCGCGGCGTGGCTAAGCCGGGAAGCCAGACCTCGACGATGGCAGCGAGAGGATGTTTTGAAAATGATCCGCAGCTTCGGCAGATTTTTTTCGAAATGATACGACAATAGTTGACAAATAAAATTAAATGATGATTTAGCAAGAGGAAAATGTATTGAAAATAGGAAACAGGGATTTTGCGACAACCGGCCATACATATGTTATGGGAATCTTAAACATAACACCTGATTCATTTTCGGACGGCGGTGTGTATCATACAGTCGATGAAGCATTATATCGTGTGGAACAGATGATTTCAGAGGGGATGGACGTTCTGGACATTGGAGGCGAATCCACCAGACCCGGTTATACACAGGTGTCCGATGAGGAGGAGATCGGGCGCGTCATTCCGATGATTGAGAAGGTTAAATCAAGATTTGATACAGCGATTTCCCTGGATACCTATAAGTCTAAAGTGGCGGCGGCGGGAATTGCGGTCGGAGTTGATATGATCAATGATATCTGGGGACTGAAATATGATCCCGGGATGGCCGGAGTGGTGGCGCAGGCCGGGGTAGCCTGCTGTCTCATGCATAATCGGAAAGAGGACGTCTATGAGAACTATATAGATGAAGTGCTTTGTGACCTGAAAGAGACGATTGATATCGCCCATGCGGCAGGAATATCTGATGACAGGATTATTCTAGATCCCGGCGTGGGATTCGGGAAATCCTATGAGCAGAATCTGGAAGTCATAGACCGCCTGGAAAGCTTACATTCGCTCGGTTATCCGATCCTGCTGGGAGCCAGCAGGAAGTCTGTGGTCGGATTGACGCTTGAACTGCCTGTGCAGCAGCGGTTGGAAGGGACGATCGTAACAACCATATACGCTGTCCAGAAAGGTGCGATGTTCGTCCGCGTGCATGATGTGAAGGAGAATGCGCGCGCGATCAGGATGACAGAGGCAATACGGGACGGATACAGAATATAAAGGGGTAAATATGGATCAGATCATAATAGAAAATTTACGGGTATATGCACACCATGGGGTGTATAGCGAAGAGAATAAAAACGGGCAGAATTTTTATATTACTGCCGTTATGGAAACTGATACAAGAAATGCAGGTACATTGGATGACTTAGACCTCTCCACAAATTACGGAGAGGTTTGTATGTTTATTAACGATTTTGTCGCGGAACATACATATAAACTGATCGAGACGGTGGCTGAGAAGACAGCGGAGGCAGTGTTACTTAAGTTTCCGTTAATCAGGCGGGTTACGTTGGAGATCCGTAAACCGGAGGCACCCATTCCGCTGCCTTTCGAGTCAGTCTCGGTGAAGATTGTGAGAGGATGGCATAGAGCCTATCTGTCCTGCGGTTCTAATATGGGAGATCGAAAAGCACATCTTGACGGTGCGGTGGAAGCGTTACGGGAAGATAATATGTGTCGCGTAATAAAATGCTCCGACTGGATCGTTACGGAGCCTTACGGCGGTGTGGTGCAGGAAGACTTCTTAAACGGTGCCATCGCGCTGGACACATTGTATACGCCTGCCATGCTCTTAAAGAAATTACACGAGATCGAGTATGCCCATGACAGGGAGCGGAAGATTCACTGGGGGCCAAGAACATTGGATCTGGATATACTGCTGTATGAGGATTGTGTCATGCATACTGAGGAACTGACGATTCCGCATGCGGATATGCATAACCGTTATTTTGTATTAAATCCGCTTGCGCAGATCGCGCCCTATGAGAGACATCCCATATTGGGGAGCAGTATCGGACAACTGTATGAGGTGCTTGGAAATGGGGCCGGGAAAGCATGCGTTATTGAAAACCTTCATATAGAACGCCTAACATTGGAGCAGGCGCGTGAGATCTACGGGACTTATGCACAGTCGGATTTTCCGCCGGAGGAGATCAAGCCTTTTCGCGTGATCGAGGAAACATGGGGGCGTGGCAGTTATCATGCTTATGGATTCTATGAAGGGACGACGCTCTGTGCCTATGCTTTTCTTGTGGCGGATGTAGAGAAACGGTTGTTATTATTAGATTATTTTGCGGTTGTCGGGGAGCGGCGGGGTCAGGGATACGGTTCCCGCGCATTGGCGCTTCTGCGGGAAGGTTGTGCGGAGTGGAATGCGCTGGTGATCGAGGTAGAGGATGACGAACTGCCGGACATAAATGAAGAGACACGGTGTATGCGAAAACGCCGTATCTCTTTCTATACTGCGGCCGGCTGCCTGATGAGTACCACAAGGAGCCGGCTATGGGGTGTGGATTACCGTATTATGGTTATGCCGCTAATGGATCAATATGCACAGATGTGCATGGCGGATAAATTGCATGCAATCTATACAAACCTATACCGCGAAGATATATTGCGGCAGTATTTCGTGATTACGGCAGAATAATTATTTCGTTTCCTGCAAGGCCGCCTGCATGCCGGCGTCGAAGGTGTTTACATTGACGGGGCCGTAGGTACTCGTCTTGTAGACCGGCGTTGATTCGCCGAATGCGTTAAAGTACACATATTCCGAGGTAATGTTGATATTCTGATAGATGCCCTCCCGTACGATCTCCGGTGCGCCGCCGCCAATGGAGATCCTTTTTAATGCCGGTTCTGTCTTGGAGTTCGTCTGATAATAGATGTAATCTCCGTAGACGTTGAATAGGTCGAGCCGCTCGTTTGTCAGAACTTCCACGACACCCGCATTCATTGAATAGCGGCAGAGTCTGTAATTGTTTCCGATATCCATGAAATACACATATCCGTTCTGATAGATCGGATTCCAGAGATTGCCCTGCCATACGACCGAGGAAGTATCATTTGCGGTGTTGAGGGCGTAGAGATAGTGCTCCTGTCCCTGTCCCGTACCGCAGTAGTAGATGGCACCGTTCACATAGGAAGCCGGGTTGATAATGGCATCCGGACTGACCGTTGCTTTGTCTTTCTTGTCGATCTTAATCTTCTCTAAGGACATGGAGCTCTTAGGGTCTAATTTGGAATAATAGAGATAATTGCCGCACAACTGCATGGTGTCGACATGGCAGCGGTCCATACCGGTAGCATTTTTACCGTTTAACTGGCAGCGGTAAATGCCGTAAGCACCGCGTACGGAACCGAGGTCAGACCCTCCGGACTGATTTTCCACGGCGTAATAGAGATATTTACCGCCCGCACATATGTGGGAAGAAGAGCCGCCTCGCAGTTTCTTAACGTCTGTCTCATCCGGATTCATGGAGTAGAGCGAATAATTATCATAAGCATTGGCGAAATAGACCCGCCCGTCGTGTTCACAGAAATAACCGTTATTGTTCAGATTGCCTGCCGTGTTTCCAACGGTTGCTTCATCATTTAAAGTAATGTGACTGGTAATCACCACACATACGACAAGAATAATGAAAATAACTACTGTTATAGATATGATGAGAATATTTTTATGTTTCGTTGTCATGGTATCCTCCGTTTTATGCAACACATTATGTTCTAACAGATTTATTATAGTCGGAAACCGTCTTGCTATCAAGGGGGATTTGGAGTAAGATGAAATCAATAAAAAGGAAAGGATAAGAGGAATGGACTTAGCGGAATTACGGGGACAACTGGATCAGATCGATGAGAAGATCGTGCAGCTTTATGAGGAGCGCATGGAGATCTGTTCACAGGTGGCGGATTATAAGATAGAGACGGGTAAGAAGGTATTAGATAAGGCTAGAGAGGAAGAGAAGCTTAATAAAGTACGTTCTTTGGCGCACAGCGAGTTCAATGCCCACGGCGTACAAGAGCTGTTCGAGCAGATCATGGCCATGAGCCGCAAGCTGCAGTATAATAAGCTGTCAGAACAGGGCGCTAACGGTAAACTGCCTTTTATCGGCGTAGACAAGCTTGATACGGAACAGGCGAGGGTGGTTTTCCAGGGAGCGGAAGGGGCTTATTCCCAGATCGCGATGATGAGATATTTCGGGGAGAATGTGAGCAGCTTCCATGTAGACAGTTTTCGGGATGCCATGTGTGCGATCGAGGAAGGCAGTGCGGATTATGCAGTGCTTCCGATTGAGAATTCCACGGCCGGGATCGTCAATGAGATCTATGATCTGCTGGCGGAGTATGAAAATTATATCGTGGGGGAGCAGATCATTAAGATAGAACATTGTCTGCTGGGACTGCCGGGAACGGAGCTTGCACAGATCCGGACGGTCTTTTCACATCCGCAGTCTCTGATGCAGAGCGCGCGTTATCTGAATGTGCATGACGGCTGGAAACAGATCAGCATGCAGAACAATGCTTTTGCGGCGCGTAAGGTCAGTGAGGACCAGGATCATAGTCAGGCGGCGATCGCCAGCGAGCAGGCGGCGAAGATATACGGGCTGGATATTCTGGAGCGGGGGGTGAATCATTCGGATACCAATTCCACACGGTTTATCATCGTTACGAACCAGAAGATATTCCTAAAAGCTGCGAAGAAGGTAAGCCTGTGTCTGGAGGTGCCCCATGAGAGCGGCTCCCTGTACCACATACTGTCGCATTTTATCTATAATAATCTGAATATGACTAAGATCGAGAGCCGTCCCATCGAAGGAAGAAACTGGGAATATCGGTTTTTTATCGATTTTGAGGGCAATCTGGCGGACGGTGCGGTGAAAAACGCCCTGCGCGGTCTGCGGGAAGAGGCGCAGAACATGAGGATTTTAGGAAACTATTAAGGCGGATTGAGAGGATATGGCATGAGAGAAGAAGAATTGATCATCTATAAAGAACCGAAAGACGAAACGATACTGAGAGATATGGTTTGGCTGATGGATCATTACCGCTCCGGAGACGGCAGGAGCCGCCCGTTGTTCTACGACTGTATGCACGGTCTTCTTGAAATGGCGGCGCTTCACGGTTTTTCGGGAAATCTGTGGCACTGTTATCTGACGGATCTGTTGGTTAATAATGAGAACAGCTACAGTGTGGCGTGTGAAATGCGCGGAGAAGTGGAAGGCAGCATCAACCAGTTAGTGCTGCACGATATCGCGATCTATAAAGAGCTTTTTGAGTTTGATTTCACGGCGATGATGGATGTACTGAAGGCTCCGGAGTTCGGTATCGTCATTGATTATGAGAGTCCGATCCGGTCCAGCAGGGTATACAGCACGAAAATCAGAGACCGCATCAGCCGGCTTGCCGAGCAGTTTGCCGCAAGCGAGAGCGCGTTGGAGATGAAGGCTGTGCTGACACAGTTTTATATGGAGTACGGCGTAGGTAAATTTGGTTTACATAAAGCTTTCCGCGTTGTGCATACGGACAATGGCGCACAAATCGAACCGATCCGTAATATTTCTCATGTGCAGTTGGATGATCTGATCGGGTACGAGATTCCGAAGAAGAAGCTCACTGACAATACGGATGCCTTTGTGGCAGGAAGAAAAGCGAATAACTGTCTCCTCTTCGGGGATGCAGGGACAGGCAAGTCTACCAGTATCAAGGCGATTGCCAATGAATATTATGACAAAGGGCTGCGTATTATTGAGATTTATAAGCATCAGTTTAAGGATTTGAACGACGTAGTTGCGCAGGTAAAGAACCGAAACTATAAATTTATCATTTATATGGACGACTTAAGCTTCGAAGAGTTTGAGACGGAATACAAGTATTTGAAGGCCGTGATCGAGGGCGGACTCGAGAAAAAGCCTAACAATGTCCTGATTTATGCCACATCCAACAGACGGCACCTCGTTCGGGAAAATTACGAGGATAAAGAGGGCAGGCGGGAGGATATGCATGCCAGCGACACGGTACAGGAGAAGCTGTCCTTAGTCTACCGCTTCGGCGTGACGATCTTCTTCTGCGGCCCGGATAAGAAACAGTTCCAGGAGATCGTTAAGGGGCTGGCGGCCCGGTACGGCATCACCATGGCGGAAGAGACGCTGCTCGCGGAGGCAGATAAGTGGGAGCTGTCCCACGGCGGACTGTCCGGCAGAACCGCGCAGCAGTTTATAGATTATCTGCGCGGTCAAATATAAAAGTGTGAGATAGGGGAAGCAGCATGAAAACATTCGCGGCGATTGATGTCGGTTCTTATGAGCTGGCGATGAAAATTTTTGAGATTTCTTCGAAGAACGGGATTAGGGAGATCGACCATATCAGGCACAGGATCGATCTGGGGTCTGATACTTTTGCCACCGGTAAGATCAGTACCGAGCGGGTAGATGAGTTGTGCAGGGTTCTGCGCGAATACGGTGGGATTATGCGAAGTTATCAGGTGGACGACTATAAGGCGTACGGTACGAGTGCGATCCGGGAGACAGAGAATACGATGATCGTGCTGGATCAGATCGCACAGAGGACGGGGATCACCATAGAGGTCTTAAGTAATTCCGAACAGCGGTTTCTGGATTACAAATCCATTGCCTCCGGTGGGGATGCTTTTAATAAGATCATAGAGAAAGGTACCGCGATCGTCGATATCGGCGGCGGCAGCATACAAATATCACTTTTTGACAAGGACACGCTGGTGACTACCCAGAATATGAAGCTGGGGGTGCTCAGACTGCAGGATCAGTTGGGCAGGCTGAACATCAGACCGGAGCAGAATGAGAGTATGCTGGATGAGATCGTCAGCTCTCAGATAGCCGTTTTCAAGAAGCTGTATCTCAAGGACAGGGTGATTGAGAATGTTATCGTGGTAGATGATTATATATCCGCGGTCGTAGGCAGGAACGTGGCCGGGCTGGAACATACCAGCGTGGAGGCCTCCGCCATGGATAAGTTCTTGGAGCGTATCCGTGTCAAATCGGTGCAGGATGTGGCGCGCATACTCGGCATGCCGGAGGAGAATGTACCGCTGCTCTTTATATCAGGGGTGCTGCTTAACAGAATCGCCAAAGTGATGGACGCCAATCTGATCTGGGTGCCGGGCGTGAGTCTGTGTGACGGTATTGCATATGAGTACGGCGAGAAGAATAAACTGATCAGAGAGAGTCATGATTTCGAGCAGGATATCATAGCCTGTGCCCGGAATATCAGTAAGCGGTACATGGGCAGCAGGCGCAGGAGTGAGACATTGGAGCAGATCGCTCTGACCATATATGACAGCATGAAGAAGGTGCACGGTTTAAGTAAGCGGGAGCGGCTTCTTCTGCGGATTGCCACGCTGTTACATGACTGTGGCAAGTACATCAGTCTGGTGAATCTGGGGGAATGTTCCTACAATATTATTATGTCTACGGAGATCATCGGGCTGTCCCACGTGGAGCGGGAGATCGTGGCCAATGTGGTCAAATACAACCACATGGACTTCGATTACTATGAAGCGACGGGCAGAGACAGTTCTCTTGATAGGAAGGATTATCTGACGATCGCCAAGCTGACGGCGATTCTTAAGATTGCAAACGGGCTGGACCGGAGTCACAAGCAGAAATTTAAGAATGTTAAAACAACGCTCAAAGACGAGCAGCTGATCATCACGGTGGACGCTTCTTTGGACATCACATTAGAAAAAGGGCTGTTTACGAAGCGCGCGGAGTTTTTTGAAGAGGTATACAGTGTGCGGCCGGTGATCAGGCAGAAGAGCTGAGCGGATGATATATTCCCGATCGTTAAGCGCGGCGGGAAGAAGAGAGAGAGCAGAAAAGAGGGACGAGATGGACTTTTCAAATGTGGAATATTATACGAACAGAGAGCTGAGCTGGCTGCTCTTTGACAAGAGGGTCCTGGGCGAGGCGAAAGATAAGAAAAATCCGCTCTTTGAGCGGTTGAAATTCTTGAGTATCACGGCATCTAATCTGGATGAATTTTTTATGGTAAGGGTGGCCTCCTTAAAGGATATGGTAAACGCCGGATATAAGAAGAAGGATATCGCGGGTATGACGGCGGCGGAACAGATTAAGAAGGTGAATGAAGAGACCCATGCGCTGGTGGAACAGCAATATGCCATTTACAACAGAGCCCTGCTTCCCCAGCTTTCCGAAAATGGGCTGCATATCGTCAGGCATCACGAAGATCTGAGCAAAGAAGATGGTGCCTATGTGGACCGGTATTTCGCGGATAACATCTATCCGGTGCTGACGCCTATGGCGGTGGACTCTTCCAGACCTTTTCCGCTGATCAGGAATAAATCCCTGAATCTGGGAGCGTTGATGAAGAAGAAGAACGGCGAGGGTGAACTGGAATTTGCTACTGTGCAGGTGCCGAGCGTCCTGTCCCGTATCGTGACGATTCCCTCCGGAGAGGGGACGAAGATCATTCTTCTGGAGGAAGTGATCGAGCGCAATATTCAAAAGCTGTTCCTCAATTATGATATCGTCTGCAGCTATCCGTTCCGAATCATGAGAAATGCAGATCTGACAATCGAGGAGGAGGAAGCGGAAGATCTTCTGCAGGAGATCGAAA
This sequence comes from uncultured Lachnospiraceae bacterium, assembly GCA_947175435.1. Lineage (GTDB taxonomy): Bacteria > Bacillota > Clostridia > Lachnospirales > Lachnospiraceae > UBA3282. The sequence goes on from CAMWMS010000079.1 coordinate 10,457, forward strand.
AGCAGCTTAAGAAAAGACAGTGGGGTCAGGTCATTCGTCTGGAAGTGGAGGAAGGCATCGACGACAGACTGTTAAAGTTGATCCGGGATGAACTTCAGATCGAACAGGGAGACATCTATGCCATCAGCGGACCGCTGGATCTGACCTTCCTTATGAAAATGTATGGATTGGAAGGTTTTGACCATCTGAAAGAACGGAGCTATCTAAAACCCCAGCCGGTTCCGGAGTTTAATGCGGAGACGGACGTGTTCGCGAAGATCAGGGAGGGCGATATCCTGATGCACCACCCTTATCAGACATTTGAGCCGGTGGTGAATTTTATCAGGCAGGCAGCAAAAGACCCGGATGTGCTGGCGATCAAGCAGACGCTATACCGTGTCAGTGGTAACTCGCCCATCGTTGCGGCACTGGAACAGGCGGCGGACAACGGCAAACAGGTGTCCGTGCTGGTGGAGCTAAAGGCACGTTTCGATGAGGAAAACAATATTGTCTGGGCGAAGAAGCTGGAGAAAGCGGGCTGCCATGTTATCTATGGTCTGGTAGGTCTAAAGACCCACAGCAAGATCACTCTGGTGGTCAGAAGAGAGGAAAACGGAATACGCAGATACGTTCATCTGGGAACGGGAAACTATAATGATTCTACGGCAAAGCTGTATACGGATATCGGACTGTTTACCTGTTCAGAGGCGATCGGAGAGGATGCCACGGCCGTATTTAACATGCTGTCCGGTTATTCCGAGCCGAGAAACTGGAATAGGCTGTCCTTAGCGCCGCTCTGGCTGAAGGACCGGTTCTTACACTTAATTGACCGGGAAAAAGCCTATGCCGAACAGGGCAGAATGGCGCGCATTATCGTTAAGATGAACTCGCTGTGTGATAAGGATATTATTATGGCTTTGTATGCTGCCAGTGCGGCGGGTGTGAAGATCGATCTGATTATCCGCGGTATCTGCTGTCTGAAAGTCGGAATCCCCGGCGTGAGCGAGAATATCACGGTGCGCTCTATCGTAGGCAATTATCTGGAACATGCGAGGATCTTTTATTTTGAAAATGACGGTAAGCCGGAGTATTACTGTGCCAGTGCGGATTGGATGCCCAGAAATCTGGAAAGACGGGTGGAGATTCTGTTCCCGGTGGAGAAGCCGCAGCTACAAGAGAAGCTTCGTCATATATTGGAATGCCAGCTGCGGGACACTGTGAAGGCATCGATTCTGCAGCCTGACGGCAGTTATGAGAAGGCGGGCAGACGCGGCAGGGAAGAGTTCAATGCACAGCTTACCTTCTGCCTGGAAGCCAGAGAGATCGCCAGAGCGGAGAAGAATATGGAGAATAAGCGCGTCTTTATTCCGGAAATGCACCATGGAGATGAGTAGGAATTATGAAAATATATTTAGCGTCGGCATCGCCCAGGCGGAAGGAGCTGCTTAAGCAGGTGGGAATTTCCTTTAAGACAATGCCGAGTACGGTGGAGGAAAAGATTACAAAGACGGAACCGCAGGAAGTTGTGGAGGAGCTGTCCTATCAGAAGGCGGTGGATGTCTGTAGCAGACTGACGGAGGAGAACAGAGAAGATTTCGTCGTGATCGGAGCGGACACGGTGGTGTCCTGCTGGGGAGAGATCTTAGGAAAGCCTAGGGATAAGGGAGATGCCGTCCGAATGCTGAAAAATCTGCAGGGCGGCAGCCATCAGGTGTACACCGGCGTGACATTAGCATGGAAATATAAGGATATGTCCGCCATGTATGCCACATTTAGCGAATGCACGGACGTGACCATGTATACCATGAGCGATGAAGAGATCAAACGGTATGTGGACAGCGGCGAGCCTATGGATAAGGCGGGCGCCTACGCGATACAGGGGTTGTGCGCCGCATATATACAGGGAATCTGCGGGGATTACAATAATGTAGTGGGTCTGCCCGTGGGGAGGGTATGTCAGGAACTTAAGAAGCGCGGATTAATCTGAAAGGAGAGAGGGGTATGTTTGACGAGAAAGTATTACAGTGTTTTCTGGATCATCAGTCACAGCTCTATCCGGAGCCGGTGGCGGAAACATTAGAGGGTGCGGAGAGTTTTCTGGAAGAATGCATGGCGGTAGTCGTGGATTCCGTGAAGGAAGTGTGGGAGTTCTTCGAGGAAGAGGGCGTGGATATGGATGGCGCCGATGAGGAAGGAATCCTGGAAGCCGACGAGGTGTTTGAAGTCGGCGACGGAAGATATCTGATCGTAGAGGGATAAGTTTGATTGATTACAGCAATTTTCGCATCAGGGCAGCCAGTCCGTCCTTGTCATTGTCTAACTCCGTCACGATATCGGCGGACTGTTTGACTTTGTCGGTGGCGTTGGCCATAGCGATGCCGCATCCGGCGGCTTCCAGCATTGAGATATCATTGTCGGCATCTCCGGCTGCATAGGCATCCGAGAGCGGGACGCCGAAATGATCGCATACGAAGCGGACGGCATTGCCCTTGCCTGCGGTATGCTCAAAAAGCTCCAGATACATATCACTGGAGTAGATGGTCTGGATCTTACCCTCAGCCCAGTCAGCGATGCTGAGGCGGAAAGACTCCAGCTTATCGAAATCATCGAGACTGATGGCAAGCATCTTGTAGGGAGCTTCGGTCAGCGCATCCGTCAGATTCGGCGAGACGATAAACGGCAGATGGATCCGTCTGCGGTAAAAAGCGATTTCGCGGTCCTCTGTGGGCGTGACAATGGCATCGTCACGATAGGTTTGGATGTGCAGATCAAATCGGGCCGCCTGTTCTTGCAGATAAGACACGTATGGCAGAGGGAGCCGTTTTTCCATGATGGTCGTGCTGCTGTCACAGTCGTATACTTGTGTGCCGTTGCTGCAGATTAGCAGAATGCCGCTCTGTGTGAGACCGGCATTATTTTTTACTTCCAACACGCTGTCTTTCGGGCGTCC
>CAMWMS010000080.1 GCA_947175435.1 uncultured Lachnospiraceae bacterium
CCAGGTGCAGCAGAAGCGGCACCTGCAGAGGAAGCTCCGGCAGCAGAAGCACCTGCGGCTGAGGAAACAGCGGCAGCAGAAGCACCCGCAGCGGAGGAGACAGCAGCAGAGGCACCCGCTGAAGAGACAGCAGAAGCACCTGCAGCAGAATAATGAGAAGTATCATATAACATGTAAACAAAAATAACGGAGGTAAACAGTAATGGCAAAATTATCTACTCAGGAATTAATCGATGCGATCAAAGAGTTGACAGTATTGGAATTAAATGATTTAGTAAAAGCATGTGAAGAAGAATTCGGCGTATCTGCAGCAGCAGGCGTTGTTGTTGCAGCAGCAGGCGGTGACGCAGGCGCAGCGGCAGCAGAAGAGAAGACCGAGTTCGATGTAGAGCTGACAGAGGTTGGTCCTAACAAGGTTAAGGTTATCAAGGTTGTACGTGAAGCAACAGGTCTGGGTCTGAAGGAAGCAAAAGACTTAGTTGATTCCGCTCCGAAGGTATTGAAAGAGGCTGCTTCCAAGGAAGAGGCTGACGACATCAAGGCTAAGTTAGAGGCAGAAGGCGCTAAGGTTACCCTGAAATAATCCGGGAAACAACCATAAGTAAAAAGAACCGTTCATGTCAGACAGGCTTATGCTTTGTCAGCATGAACGGTTTTATGCTTGTTTGCGGCAGGCTTTTTCTCTCATAATCAAGTCGGGAAATTCTTTTGTAAAATTCTAGAAATAATCATTGACTCTCCAAAAAGTTTGTAGTAGAATGGATAATGCACTATTGTGGTGTGGTATGCTTATTTGTATTGTAATTTCTAATCAATGAGCAATAAATCATAAAGAACGGGGTGAAATTGTCGATGGAAAAGAACAGGATCCGTAAGACTGCCGCCGGCAGAAATACGCGTATGACCTATGCACGACAGAAGGAAGTTCTGGAAATGCCAAATCTGATCGAAGTCCAGAAGGACTCCTATCAGTGGTTTCTGGATGAGGGCTTGAAGGAAGTTTTCGATGACATCTCTCCTATTTCAGACTATAGCGGACATTTGAGTCTGGAGTTTGTAGACTTCGAGTTATGCGAGGACGATGTTAAGTATTCGATTGAGAAATGTAAGGAAAGAGATGCTACCTACGCGGCACCCCTTAAGGTTAAAGTCCGTCTGATTAATAAGGAGAAGGATGAGATCACGGAACACGAGATCTTCATGGGAGATCTGCCGCTCATGACGGCTACGGGTACTTTCGTCATCAACGGTGCGGAACGTGTTATCGTCAGCCAGTTAGTGCGTTCTCCCGGCATCTATTACGGAATCGGACATGATAAGATCGGTAAGAGACTTTTTTCTGCAACTGTAATTCCCAACCGCGGCGCATGGTTAGAGTATGAAACAGACTCTAATGATGTGTTTTATGTGCGCGTTGACAGAACGAGGAAGGTACCGATCACCGTATTGATTCGTGCGCTCGGTGTCGGTTCCAACGACGAGATCAGGGAACTGTTCGGTGATGAGCCCAAGATCGAGGCAAGCTTTGCCAAGGATACTGCGGAGAATTATCAAGAAGGTCTTCTGGAATTATATAAGAAGATACGTCCCGGCGAGCCCTTAAGCGTGGAGAGTGCGGAAAGCCTGATTATGTCCATGTTTTTTGACCCCAGAAGATATGATCTTGCCAAAGTCGGCAGGTATAAATTTAATAAGAAGTTAATGTTCAGGAACAGAATCAGACATCACATACTGGCAGAGGATGTGGTGGATACCCTGACCGGTGAGGTGATTGCGAAGGCCGGTGACAAGGTCAGCGCCGAGTTGGCCGATGCCATTCAGAATGCGGCAATTCCCGCGGTTATGATCCAGACGGAAGAGAAGAACGTCAAGGTTCTGTCCAACATGATGGTAGATATCACGAACTTTGTAGAGTGTAATCCGAAAGAGTTGGGCATCACGGAACTGGTATACTATCCTGTGTTACAGCAGATTCTGGAGGAGTATAGTGAAGATCCGGAGATGCTGGCAGAGGCGATTCAGAAGAATGTACATGAGCTGATCCCGAAACATATTACGAAAGAAGACATTATTGCTTCCATTAACTATAATATTCATTTGGAATACGGCATCGGCAACGACGATGATATTGATCATCTGGGCAACAGACGTATTCGAGCGGTAGGAGAACTTCTACAGAACCAGTATCGTATCGGTCTGTCCAGATTGGAGAGAGTGGTTCGCGAGAGAATGACGACACATGATGCGGAGGAGATCTCCCCGCAGGTACTGATTAACATTAAACCGGTACAGGCTGCCGTCAAGGAGTTCTTCGGTTCCTCGCAGTTGTCCCAGTTTATGGATCAGAATAATCCGCTGGGTGAGCTGACACATAAGAGACGTCTGTCCGCGTTAGGTCCCGGAGGTCTGTCCAGAGACAGAGCCGGATTCGAGGTTCGAGACGTACACTATACACATTACGGCAGAATGTGCCCTATTGAGACGCCGGAAGGTCCTAACATCGGTCTGATCAACTCACTGGCATCCTATGCGCGGATTAATGAGTATGGATTCGTGGAGGCACCTTACCGTGAGATTGACAAATCCGATCCGCAAAACCCCCGTGTTACTGACAGGGTTGTTTACATGACTGCGGACGAAGAAGATAATTATCATGTGGCACAGGCATCTGCGCCGCTTGACGAAAACGGCTATTTTACGCGTAATAATGTTTCCGGCCGTTATAAAGACGAGACACAGGAATACCCGAAGACGATGTTCGATTATATGGACGTATCGCCGAAGATGGTATTCTCCGTGGCGACGGCGCTTATCCCGTTCCTGCAGAACGATGATGCGAACCGTGCGCTGATGGGTTCCAACATGCAGAGGCAGGCAGTGCCGCTGCTCTTCACCGAGGCACCGGCGGTAGGTACCGGTATGGAGCCGAAGGCGGCCGTTGACTCCGGTGTATGTGTAGTTGCTAAGAAGGCGGGAACGATTGATTATGTATCCGCTGATCTCATCAAGATAACTTATGATGACGGTGAGAAGGACGAATATCATTTGACAAAATTCTCCAGAAGTAACCAGTCTAACTGCTACAACCAGAAGCCTATTGTGTTCAAGGGCAATCATGTGGCGCAGGGCGAGGTGATTGCAGACGGTCCTTCTACAGACGGCGGCGAACTGGCGCTTGGTAAGAATCCGCTGATCGGATTCATGACGTGGGAAGGTTATAACTACGAAGATGCGGTTCTTTTAAGTGAAAGACTGGTACAGGAAGATGTCTATACTTCCGTACACATTGAGGAATATGAAGCCGAGGCGCGTGACACTAAGTTAGGGCCGGAAGAGATCACGAGAGACGTTCCGGGCGTGGGTGACGATGCCCTCAAAGATCTGGATGACAGAGGCATTATCCGTATTGGTGCGGAGGTTCGTGCCGGTGATATATTAGTCGGTAAAGTCACGCCTAAGGGTGAGACGGAGCTGACGGCGGAGGAGAGACTCCTTCGTGCAATTTTCGGCGAGAAAGCCAGAGAGGTGCGTGATACTTCCCTGAAAGTGCCTCACGGCGAGTATGGTATTGTCGTAGATGCCAAGGTATTTACGAGAGAGAACGGCGATGAGCTGTCACCGGGTGTAAATCAGGCAGTTCGCATCTACATTGCGCAGAAGAGGAAGATTTCGGTAGGTGACAAGATGGCAGGCCGTCACGGTAACAAGGGTGTTGTTTCCCGTGTACTTCCGGTGGAGGATATGCCTTATCTGCCCAACGGACGCCCGCTCGATATTGTGTTAAATCCTCTGGGCGTGCCTTCCCGTATGAATATCGGACAGGTACTGGAGATTCACTTGTCGCTGGCGGCGAAAGCGCTCGGATTTAATGTGGCAACGCCGGTGTTTGACGGAGCGAAGGAAGGCGATATCGGTGATACGCTGGAACTTGCGAACGACTATGTCAATATGGAATGGGAAGAATTTGAGAAGAAGCATAAAGATGACCTGTCAGATGAGATCATGGAATATCTTTATGAGAATAGAGATCACCGCGAAGTATGGAAGGGTGTTGAGATTTCCAGAGACGGTAAGGTACAGCTTAGGGACGGTAGAACAGGCGAATATTTCGATTCACCGGTTACCATCGGACACATGCATTACCTGAAACTGCATCACCTGGTAGATGATAAGATCCATGCACGTTCCACGGGTCCTTACTCGCTGGTAACGCAGCAGCCTCTGGGCGGTAAGGCACAGTTCGGCGGACAGCGTTTTGGAGAGATGGAAGTGTGGGCGCTGGAAGCGTACGGCGCAGCTTATACCCTGCAGGAGATCCTTACGGTGAAATCCGATGATGTGGTGGGACGTGTCAAGACTTATGAAGCGATCATCAAGGGTGATAACATTCCTGAACCGGGCATTCCGGAGTCTTTCAAGGTATTGTTAAAAGAGTTACAGTCTCTTGGTCTGGATGTGAGAGTGCTTCGTGATGATCAGACGGAAGTAGAAATTATGGAGACGATCGATTACGGTGAGAACGATTACCGTTATGAGATCGAGGGTGATTCCAGAAATTATGATTATGAGAAAGATTCATTCGGCTCTATGGGATACCAGAAACAGGAGTTCGATGAGGACAGCGGAGAGCTGGTAAGCAGCGATGAGGATGAGGACGCATTCGCAGAGGACGATATGGATCTGGACGCTGATTTCGCGGAAGAAGAGAAAGAGGTTTTCTAAGACGTCATAGGACGCCGCGCAAATATATAATCTGGAAGGAGCATGGTGATATAAAATGTCAGACATGAAACAAACAACCTATCAACCTATGACATTCGATGCCATCAAGATCGGATTGGCATCGCCTGAGAAAATCAGAGAGTGGTCGAGAGGCGAAGTGACTAAGCCGGAGACCATTAACTATAGAACTTTAAAACCTGAGAAAGAAGGTCTGTTCTGTGAGAAGATCTTCGGGCCGAGCAAGGACTGGGAGTGCCACTGCGGTAAGTATAAGAAGATCAGATATAAGGGTGTAGTCTGTGATCGATGCGGCGTTGAAGTTACTAAGGCAAGCGTCCGCAGAGAGCGTATGGGACATATCGAACTGGCAGCGCCGGTTTCCCATATCTGGTATTTTAAGGGAATCCCCAGCCGTATGGGACTGATCCTTGATCTGTCTCCGAGAGTGCTGGAAAAGGTGTTATATTTTGCTTCCTATATCGTACTGGACAGCGGTGAGAGCGATCTGGAGCACAAACAGGTTCTCTCAGAGAAGGAATACCAGGATGCCAGAGAAGCATGGGGTAATCGTTTCCGTGTAGGCATGGGCGCTGAGGCGATTAAGGAACTGCTGCAGGCAATTGATTTAGATGCCGAGGCGGTAGAGTTAAAAGAAGGTTTACGCGAATCCACAGGGCAGAAGCGTGCGCGTATCATCAAGAGACTGGAAGTGATCGAGGCTTTCAGAGAGTCCGGTAACCAGCCGGAGTGGATGATCATGGATGCGATTCCGGTTATTCCGCCCGATCTTAGACCGATGGTACAGTTGGACGGCGGACGTTTTGCGACCAGCGACTTAAATGATTTATATAGAAGGATCATCAACAGAAATAACCGTCTTAAGAGGCTGTTAGAGCTTGGTGCGCCTGATATTATTGTCCGCAATGAGAAGAGAATGCTGCAGGAGGCAGTGGACGCTCTGATCGACAACGGCAGAAGAGGACGTCCGGTAACGGGTCCCGGTAACAGAGCGCTTAAGTCTCTGTCCGATATGTTAAAAGGTAAATCCGGCCGTTTCCGTCAGAATCTGCTCGGTAAACGTGTAGATTATTCCGGCCGTTCCGTTATCGTGGTCGGTCCTGAATTAAAGATCTATCAGTGCGGTCTGCCGAAGGAAATGGCGATTGAGCTGTTTAAACCTTTTGTAATGAAAGAATTGGTATCCAGAGGAATCTCCCAGAATATCAAGAATGCCAAGAAACTGGTGGAGAGACTGGATACGCAGGTATGGGATGTCTTAGAGGAAGTAATCAAAGAGCATCCGGTTATGTTAAACCGTGCTCCTACCCTGCACAGACTCGGTATTCAGGCTTTTGAGCCAATCCTTGTGGAAGGTAAGGCAATCAAGCTTCATCCGCTTGTATGTACGGCGTTTAATGCCGATTTCGACGGTGACCAGATGGCAGTTCATCTGCCGCTGTCCGTGGAGGCGCAGGCAGAGTGCAGATTCTTGCTGTTGTCTCCGAACAACCTGTTAAAACCTTCCGACGGCGGACCGGTAGCGGTTCCTTCACAGGATATGGTACTGGGAATTTATTATCTGACGCAGGAGAGACCCGGTGCAATCGGCGAGGGCAAATTCTATAAGAATGTAAACGAAGCGATTCTAGCCTATGAGAACGGTGCATGTACGCTTCACACGAGAATTACGGTCAGAGTTACGAAACAGACAGCGGATGGTGAGACTGTGACCGGCAATGTGGAGTCCACGCTGGGAAGATTTCTTTTCAATGAGATACTGCCGCAGGATCTGGGGTATGTGGAGAGAAAAACACCGGAAGATCTGCTGAAATTGGAAGTGGACTTCCATGTAGGCAAGAAGCAGTTAAAGCAGATTCTGGAGAAGGTCATCAACATCCATGGCGCCGTAAAGACGGCTGAGGTGCTTGACCTGATCAAATCTACAGGTTATAAGTATTCTACAAGAGCGGCTATGACGGTATCCATTTCCGACATGACTGTACCGGCGAAGAAAGAGGAGATGCTGGAAGAAGCACAGGCTACTGTTGATAAGATCTCTGTCAATTTCAGGCGTGGTCTGATTACGGAGGAAGAGCGTTACCGTGCTGTTGTAGAGACATGGAACGAGACGGATAAGAAGCTGACGGATGTGCTTTTGTCCGGTCTGGATAAATATAATAATATATTCATGATGGCGGATTCCGGTGCCCGTGGTTCCAACCAGCAGATCAAGCAGTTGGCAGGTATGCGTGGATTGATGGCTGATACGACAGGTAGAACCATCGAGCTGCCGATCAAATCTAACTTCCGTGAAGGTCTGGACGTATTGGAATACTTTATGTCCGCACACGGTGCACGTAAAGGTCTGTCTGATACGGCACTGCGTACAGCCGACTCCGGTTATCTGACCAGACGTATGGTTGACGTATCACAGGAACTGATCATCCGTGAAACCGACTGTTGCGAGGGTAAGGATGAGATTCCGGGTATCGTAGTTAAAGCATTCATGGATGGTAAAGAGACGATCGAAGGATTGAGCGACAGAATCACGGGACGTTTCTCCTGTGAGGATATCAAGGATAGAGACGGCAAGATGATCGTGAAGAGAAATCACATGATCACACCGGCCCGTGCGGCGAAGATTTTAAGCAAGGGTGTAAACGAGAAGGGTGAGCCCATCGAAGAGGTGAAGATCCGTACCATATTAACCTGCCGTTCCCATGTGGGAATCTGTGCGAAGTGCTACGGCGCTAACATGGCAACCGGTGAGGCTGTTCAGGTGGGTGAGGCTGTCGGTATCATCGCGGCACAGTCCATCGGTGAACCCGGTACACAGCTTACCATGCGTACGTTCCATACGGGCGGTGTGGCCGGTGATGATATCACGCAGGGTCTTCCCCGTGTAGAGGAACTTTTTGAGGCCCGTAAGCCAAAGGGTCTGGCAATCATCGCGGAGTTCGGCGGCGTGGCCACGATTAAGGATACAAAGAAGAAGAGAGAAGTCGTAATTACGAATGATGAGACGGGAGAGTCCAAGACGTATCTGATTTCCTACGGCTCCAGAATCAAGATTATGGACGGTGCCGTATTGGAAGCTGGTGACGAGCTGACAGAGGGTAGCGTGAATCCCCATGATCTGTTGAAGATTAAAGGCATTCGTGCGGTTCAGGATTATATGCTGCGTGAAGTACAGCGTGTATACCGCCTGCAGGGTGTTGATATTGCCGATAAGCATATCGAGGTGATCGTGCGGCAGATGCTTAAGAAAGTCCGCATTGAGAACAGCGGCGATACGGATTTCCTGCCGGGTACGCTGGTAGATGTTCTGGATTATGAGGACATGAACGAGGAACTGATCAAGGCGGGTAAAGAGCCGGCGGACGGTAAACAGATCCTGCTCGGTATCACCAAAGCAGCGCTGGCAACGGATTCCTTCCTGTCGGCGGCATCCTTCCAGGAGACCACGAAGGTATTGACCGAGGCGGCGATCAAGGGTAAGGTTGATTCCCTGATCGGTCTGAAAGAGAATGTTATCATCGGTAAGCTGATTCCGGCGGGAACAGGGATGAAGCGTTATCGTGATACAACGCTTAGTACGGACGCCAATCTTCTCAGCCGTCTTGTGACGGAGAATGAACTGAGCTTCGATGACGGGTTCGATGGTGACGAAGAACCGGTAGAAGAACTTTTAGAAGACGAAGAGTTGACGGATGTTGATATTGACGAGGATGAGGATATAGAGAGCGATCTCGAGGATAGCGATCCGGAAGAATCCGATGTCGAAGAGGCGGAGATGGAAGTTGTTGAGTAAGAAAATACAGCCGTTTAAAACCGCTTTATAAAGCTTTATAAAGCAAAAAAATGTGTTGACAATGCATTCGCGTGCAAGTATACTAATTTAGTGTGCACGTGAATGCATTTTTTTGCGTTGCACAGAATGTCATAGAGGCATGTATTAATAATAAGTAGGAGGTGAAAAGAATGCCAACATTTAACCAGTTAGTCAGAAAAGGACGTCAGTCATCTGTAAAGAAGTCAACTGCACCTGCATTGTTGAAAGGTTACAACTCCCTTCACAAGACAGCGATCAATACGGCTTCACCGCAGAAGAGAGGTGTCTGCACCGCTGTTAAGACAGCAACTCCTAAGAAGCCTAACTCCGCACTCAGAAAGATCGCCAGAGTACGTCTTTCCAACGGAATCGAGGTAACAAGCTACATTCCGGGTGAAGGTCACAACTTACAGGAGCATAGCGTGGTCCTGATCCGTGGCGGAAGAGTAAAGGACTTACCCGGTACAAGATACCATATCATCAGAGGTACGCTGGATACCGCGGGAGTCGCTAACAGAAAGCAGGCTCGTTCTAAGTACGGCGCTAAGAGACCGAAAGCATCGAAGTAAAATTATTTCACAAACTTTCGGATTGAGAAAGGCGTATAGCCTGCAGGCTTTAGTACCACAAACAGAACTAATTTAGTGTTGGGATTCTTTTGAGGCGAGTAAGGTTGCCCTACTCGATATGAATAGAAATACCGCACGTACACATTGAATTAGAGGACACATGTGAGTACCGATGAATTAAAATAATTTTTAAGGAGGGAAGAATCGTGCCACGTAAAGGACATATTGCAAAGAGAGATGTATTAGCAGATCCTTTATACAATAATAAGGTTGTCACCAAGCTGATCAACAATATCATGTTAGACGGTAAGAAGGGTGTAGCCCAGAAGATTGTATACGGAGCATTTGAGCGAGTAGAAGAGAAAGCCGGCAAACCGGCACTTGACGTATTTGAGGAGGCTATGAACAATATCATGCCTGTTCTCGAAGTTAAGGCAAGACGTATCGGTGGTGCTACCTATCAGGTGCCGATCGAGGTTCGTCCGGACAGACGTCAGGCTCTTGGCCTTCGTTGGCTGGTAATGTTTTCTCGTAAGAGAGGCGAAAAGACCATGAAGGACAGACTTGCAAACGAGATTTTAGATGCTGCAAACAATACAGGTGCAGCAGTTAAGAGAAAAGAAGATATGCACAAAATGGCAGAAGCAAACAAGGCGTTTGCTCACTACCGTTTCTAGTATTATAAGGAGGAAAAAACCTTGGCTGGAAGAGAATATCCGTTAGAGAGAACCAGAAATATAGGTATTATGGCGCATATCGATGCCGGTAAGACGACATTGACAGAGCGCATCCTGTATTATACTGGCGTAAACTACAAGATCGGTGATACTCATGAAGGTACTGCGACCATGGACTGGATGGAGCAGGAGCAGGAAAGAGGTATTACGATCACATCAGCCGCTACGACATGCCACTGGACTTTGGAAGAGAACTGCAAACCGAAGGAAGGCGCATTAGAGCATCGTATCAACATCATTGATACTCCCGGTCACGTTGACTTTACTGTAGAAGTTGAGCGTTCACTCCGCGTACTTGATGGCGCAGTAGGCGTATTTTGTGCAAAGGGTGGTGTTGAACCACAGTCAGAGAATGTATGGAGACAGGCTGATACCTACAATGTACCGAGAATGGCATTTATCAATAAGATGGATATCTTAGGCGCTAATTTCTACGGTGCTGTAGAGCAGATCAGAACCAGATTAGGTAAAAATGCGATTATCCTCCAACTGCCTATCGGTAAAGAGGATGATTTCAAAGGAATCATCGACTTATTCGAGATGAAAGCCTATATCTACAATGATGATAAGGGTGAGGATATCACGATCACAGAGATTCCTGCCGATATGGCGGACGACGCAGCACTCTACCATGATGAGTTGGTTGAGAAAGTTTGCGAACTGGATGATGATCTGACCATGATGTACCTGGAGGGTGAAGAACCTTCCGTAGAAGATATGAAGAAAGCACTGCGCAAGGGTACCTGCGAATGTACGGCAGTTCCCGTATGCTGCGGTTCCGCTTACAGAAATAAAGGTGTTCAGAAGCTTCTGGATGCAGTCCTTGAGTATATGCCGGCACCTACAGACATCCCTGCAATCAAGGGTGTTGATCCTGACGGTAATGAAGTGGAGAGACATTCATCCGATGATGAACCTTTCTCTGCACTGGCATTCAAGATCATGGCTGATCCTTTTGTCGGTAAGCTTGCATTCTTCCGTGTGTATTCCGGTACGATGAACTCAGGTTCTTATGTGCTGAATGCTACCAAAGATAAGAAAGAACGTGTAGGCCGTATTCTGCAGATGCATGCGAATAAGAGAGCAGAGCTGGATAAGGTATATTCCGGTGATATTGCAGCTGCCGTTGGATTTAAGCTAACAACAACTGGTGATACTATTTGTGATGAGCAGCATCCGGTAATCTTAGAGTCCATGGAATTCCCCGAGCCGGTTATCGAGCTGGCAATTGAGCCTAAGACCAAAGCAGGTCAGGGCAAGATGGGTGAGGCACTGGCGAAGCTTGCGGAAGAAGATCCGACGTTCCGTGCGCATACCGATCCGGAGACCGGTCAGACTATTATTGCAGGTATGGGCGAGTTGCATTTGGAGATCATCGTAGACCGTCTGCTTCGTGAATACAAAGTAGAGGCTAATGTAGGCGCTCCGCAGGTTGCATATAAAGAGACATTTACCAAGCCTGTTGATCAGGAATACAAATATGCGAAGCAGTCCGGTGGTCGTGGACAGTACGGACATTGTAAAGTTAAGTTCGAGCCCATGGATCCGAACGGAGAAGAGACATTTAAGTATGAGTCATCCGTAGTCGGCGGCGCTATTCCGAAGGAATATATTCCTGCTGTCGGCGAGGGTATCGAAGAAGCATCGAAAGCAGGTATTCTGGGCGGATTCCCCGTACTTGGCGTGTATGCCAATGTATACGACGGTTCCTACCATGAAGTGGACTCATCCGAGATGGCATTCCACATTGCAGGTTCCATGTGTTTCAAGGAAGCGATGAAGAAAGCCGGTCCTGTACTGCTTGAGCCTATCATGAAGGTTGAGGTAACAATGCCTGAGGAATATATGGGCGATGTTATCGGTGATATCAACTCCCGTCGTGGACGTATTGAAGGTATGGAAGATATCGGCGGCGGCAAAATGGTTAAGGGTTATGTACCGCTTGCTGAGATGTTCGGTTATTCCACAGACTTACGTTCCAAGACACAGGGGCGTGGTAACTACTCGATGTTCTTTGAGAAATATGAGCAGGTACCGAAGAGCGTACAAGAAAAGGTGCTGGCAGCTAAGGCTAAATAAAGGTTTTAGCGCAAAAACGAAATAATGCTTGAAAATCTTGGCAATCTTTAATATAATCAAAGATAGCTGATTGTAAAGAAACATTTAAAAATTTATCTAGTTTTATAAGGAGGACTTTAGAAATGGCTAAAGCTAAGTTTGAAAGAAACAAACCACATTGTAATATCGGCACCATTGGTCACGTTGACCATGGTAAAACAACTTTAACAGCTGCAATCACAAAGGTTCTTTCCGAGAGAGTTGCAGGTAATACTGCTACAGATTTCGAGAACATCGATAAAGCTCCGGAAGAGAGAGAAAGAGGTATCACGATCTCTACAGCACACGTTGAGTATGAGACAGAGAAGAGACACTATGCACACGTTGACTGCCCTGGACATGCTGACTACGTTAAGAACATGATCACAGGTGCTGCTCAGATGGATGGCGCTATCCTTGTTGTAGCTGCTACAGACGGTGTTATGGCTCAGACAAAAGAGCACATCCTGCTGTCCCGTCAGGTAGGCGTACCTTATATCGTAGTATTCATGAACAAGTGCGATATGGTAGACGATCCTGAGCTGCTTGAGCTGGTTGAGATGGAGATCACAGAGCAGTTGGAAGAGTATGAATTCACAGACTGCCCGATCGTTCAGGGTTCCGCTTTGAAGGCTCTTGAGAATCCCAGCAGCGAGTGGGGCGACAAGATCATGGAGCTCATGAGCACAGTTGATGAGTATATTCCGGATCCTCAGCGTGATACAGATAAGCCTTTCCTTATGCCTATCGAGGATGTATTCTCTATCACAGGCCGTGGTACCGTTGCTACAGGTAGAGTAGAGCGTGGTACACTTCATATGTCTGATGATGTTGAGATCATCGGTGTTAAGGAAGAGACACAGAAATCCGTTGTAACAGGTATCGAGATGTTCCGTAAGTTACTGGATGAGGCTCAGGCTGGTGATAACATCGGTGTACTGCTTCGTGGTATCCAGAGAACAGATATCGAAAGAGGACAGGTTCTTGCTAAACCCGGCACAGTAACATGCCACAAGAAATTTACAGCTCAGGTTTACGTTTTGACGAAAGACGAGGGTGGTCGTCATACTCCTTTCTTCAATAACTACAGACCTCAGTTCTACTTCAGAACAACAGATATCACAGGTGTATGTAATCTGCCTGATGGCACAGAGATGTGCATGCCTGGTGATAACGTAGAGATGTCTATCGAGCTGATTCACCCGATCGCTATGGAGCAGGGTCTTACGTTTGCTATCCGTGAGGGTGGTAGAACAGTTGGTTCAGGTAGGGTTGCTACTATTATTGAGTAAT
>CAMWMS010000081.1 GCA_947175435.1 uncultured Lachnospiraceae bacterium
CTCCACCACGGCTCCTTAATCTCCATAGGCACCAACGCCGGCGTACATTCTTTCTGCGTATGGCCAAGCTGTCCTGCCATTCGATGACCGTCCCCCGTAGCTCCTGTGGTCGGGTAAGACAATCCGCCTGTGGCAAGTATTACTGCATCAGCCGCCATCTTCCTGCCGTTTGCCAGTAATACACCCATTATTTTTCCATCTTCGGTCAGAACTTCTCTAACCGCAGCATGAAGATGTACCTTGACACCTTTTTGCCGCAAAATACGCTCCATGGCGGCTATGACATCGGAAGAGTGATCCGATACCGGAAAAACCCGCTCTCCCCGCTCAACCTTAAGCGGACAGCCCGCTTTCTCAATCAGATCCATCATCTGTCTATTATCAAAATCATAGAAAGCGCTATATAAAAACTTGGGGTTGCTCACTATATTTTCAAAAAGCTTGTCCGTCTCACAGGCATTGGTCACATTGCAACGTCCTTTACCCGTGATAAAAAGCTTCTTCCCGAGTTTC
Organism: uncultured Lachnospiraceae bacterium; assembly: GCA_947175435.1. GTDB lineage: Bacteria > Bacillota > Clostridia > Lachnospirales > Lachnospiraceae > UBA3282. Next base: position 514 of record CAMWMS010000081.1, read on the forward strand.
TCATTCTTCTCCAACAGCACAACTCTGTGCCCGCGCTCTGCGGCGGCGTACGCCGCCATCATACCGGCCGCGCCGCCGCCTATTACAATCACACTGCTCATATTTCATCCATTCCGAATCCCCGATCCATTTGTTCTTTAATCGTCTTTCTTACGCAAGGAATAATTCAACATCGGCTCCTCATCGATGAAGTTGATCTCATCATTCAGATATACCTGATAATTGTTCCACGCCTCTTCCAGATTCTTCAGATTAGTCTTTACTTCTTCCGGCCGTTTCAAGCACATAGCCACGACTAGGGCATTGATCACGCTAAGGGGCGCCACCAGCGAATCCACGATGGAAACCATATCACTTCTGGCCAGAAGATTACAGGATGAATACAGGTTCATCGGTGAATGCACCGAATCCGTAACCGTGATCACCTTGGCGTTTCTGTCGTTGGCAAACTCCATCGCCTTTAAGGTACGCATGGAATATCTGGGAAAGCTGATGCCGATCATGGCATCTTGTTCATCGATGCGGATCATCTGCTCAAACGTCTCCGATACACTTGTAGTCTTAAGCAGGATCACATTGCCGCGGATCATATTCAGATAGAAGTGCAAAAAATCCGCCAACGGTTCACAGCTCCTGACACCCATCACATAGACGTTTTTCGCCTCCAGTATGATATCCACCGCTGTCTCAAAAGCCACCGGATCAAGACTGTGTATCGTATCCTGCAGTTTCTCTATGTCCGCCTCCAACACCGAAGTCAGTATTTCCGACTGCGTGCTCTTTCCGTACTTGGCACCGATCTTCTGGACGGAATTGATCTTATTCTGTACCCAGTCTTCCAGATCACGCTGGAATTCCGGATAACCGTTATAGCCAATGAACATCGCATAGCGAACCACGGTGGACTCACTGACGCCTACCGTCTCTCCCAGCTTGGCAGCAGTCATAAACACCGCCTGATCATAATGATCATAAATAAACGCAGAGATTGCCTTCTGACCCTTACTCATTTTGCCGTAATACTCATTGATTCTTGTTATAATATCATAACGATTCTGTATCACCATCTTCTATCGCAATATACCCTTCCCGTCTGCTGTACCGTTACTGTTTCATTTCTATGCCGATCTGACATTCCAATATCTGCCATCAACGCCCGCTTCGGACAATTCGTAGTATATTACTACACGTTCAGAAATGCTTTATAGGATTCCTCCAGCAGTTTAATCGTATCTTCTTCTTGCAAATCATAGTCACCGGTAAGCGACATACATGCCGATCCGTGAATGAATATCCACATTCTCATAAACATTCCGCTGGGATCCTTGCAACCGTAGAACTTGGCATTGTTGATCTCCTTGACCACCGTTGCGTTCTCTCCGTTTAAAAGGTCATACAAACTCTTACCGTGCCGATCCTCCTCCATAAACAAAAGCTTGAAAAGCTGCTGTTCTTCCTGCGCAAACCGGATATAAGCAAGTCCCATATTAACAAAAGGCGTATCGCTCGTCTTCGGGAATTTTCCGTAGAAATCATTAAAATACCCGATCGCCTTATTGTACAGATCCTCACCCAGCTCTTCCATGTTCTTGTACACCCGGAAAATCGGTTGCGTAGAACAGCCTGCCTTGGCCGCCAGCGTTCTGGCGCTCACCTGCGAAAAGCCATTCTGCCTGGTCATCTGAAATGCCGCATTTAATATTTCATCCTTTGTGATCGTCTCTTTTCTCGCCATAAGATATACCCTCTCTCGTATCGTAAATATATCATCTTTTGGTAACATATGTTATTATAATATATTATGTAACCTTCGTCAACCGATGAAACAAAATATTTTCCTAATTTTTAAAATATGCCCTATTTATCAAATACCTGTAAGCAACTGCCTATCCCGTTTTCATGAAAATAAAGCATAAAAAATCCCTTGATCATAGCTTCCGAAAGCTGCATCGATCAAGGGATTTCTGCTGTTATTATTTAATTTTATTGTGTCTGCTTTATCGCTTCACCGTCAGTTTACGCTTTATCACTCTTATACGGGATAAGCTGCATTCTTGGTATCAGCCTGGGTCATATCTACCTTCTCCTGCTGTGCCTGACGGTACTTGAAGAAGTCGATTGCCACCTGCGGGAACAGTGCATAGGACAGCACGTCCTCATCCTGCTGTTTCCATTCCTTCATCTCCGCTTCCAAACCTGCAAGCTCCGGCTCAACGTGACCGGTTGCCTCGGCAGAACGAGCGGTAGAACGAGGCTCTCCGGGAATAACCTTGTCGATCACTTCCTGGCTCATAGGCTTAACTGTCTGCCCGTAATTACCACGAAGCAAATCCTTGAACTCTCCTGTTGCCATCTTATATCTCTCGCCCATCAGCACGTTAAATACCGCCTGCGTACCAACGATCTGTGAAGAAGGCGTAACCAGAGGCGGCTCACCACAATCCTTACGAACTCTCGGAATCTCTTCCAATACCTCTTGATATTTATCCTCTGCCTTCTGCTCCTTCAGCTGACTTACCATGTTAGACAGCATACCGCCGGGAACCTGATAACGCAATGTATTGATGTTAACGCCAAGTACCTTAGTGCTCATCAGACCGGATTCGATACACTCCTCACGGTAAGGACGGAAGTAATCTGCAATCTCTGCCAGAATTTCCTGATCATATCCGGTATCGTACTCTGTTCCCTTAAAGGTCTCCACCATAACCTCTGTCGCCGGCTGAGAAGTGCCCAGCGCAAAAGGAGAGATCGCACAGTCAATGACATCCACTCCGGCCTCCACTGCTTTCAAATATGTCATGGACGCTACGCCGGACGTATAGTGGGTATGCAGCTGGATCGGAAGCTTTGTGCTCTCCTTTAACGTCTTAACGAGCTCCGCTGCGCGGTAGGGAACGAGCAAACCTGCCATATCTTTGATACAGATGGAATCCGCACCCATTTCCTCAATCTTCTTCGCCATATCCGCCCAATACTCTAACGTATATGCATCTCCAAGTGTATAGGAAAGCGCGATCTGAGACTGTCCTCTACCCTCCTGCTTCTTAATCTTGTTGGTTGCGTCTACCGCCGCCTGAAGGTTTCGGATATCATTCAGGCAGTCAAAAATTCTGATGACATCGATACCGTTTGCAATGGATTTCTCAACAAATGAGTACACCACATCATCCGCATAAGGTCTGTATCCCAGAATATTCTGGCCTCTGAATAACATCTGTAACTTGGTATTCTTAAAGCCGTCTCTCAACTTTCTGAGTCTCTCCCACGGATCCTCCTTCAGGAAACGAAGAGACGCATCGAAAGTAGCGCCGCCCCAGCACTCTACTGCATGGTAGCCGACTTTATCCATTTTATCTACGATTGGAAGCATTTTCTCGGTAGGCATTCTGGTCGCGATCAGAGACTGATGTGCGTCACGAAGAACGGTTTCCATAATTCCAACCGGCTTTTTAATCTGTTCTGCCATTATATTTTCATTCCTTTCTCATTATAATTAAATTCACAGCAATTTCCGAGGTTGCAGAGCAAACTCGAGAAGTTAGAATACGCCGAACACTGCCATAAATGTACCGGCTGCAACCGCAGTACCGATAACGCCTGCTACGTTAGGACCCATAGCATGCATTAACAGGAAGTTGGTCGGGTCTGACTCTGCACCAACCTTCTGAGATACTCTCGCTGCCATAGGTACGGCGGACACACCTGCAGAACCGATCAGCGGATTTACCTTGCCCTTAGTCAGTACACACATCAGTTTGCCGAACAGTACGCCTGCGGCAGTACCGAATGCAAATGCGATCAGACCTAAGACAACGATCTTGATGGTATCCCAGTTAAGGAATGCCTCTGCACTGGTGGTAGCACCTACGGATGTACCAAGGATGATTACCACAATATACATCAGTGCATTGGAAGCCGTATCTGTCAACTGTCTTACCACACCTGACTCTCTGAACAGGTTACCTAACATCAGCATGCCTACTAGCGGCGCAGTGGTAGGAAGGATCAGAGATACAACGATCGTAACCACGATCGGGAAAAGGATCTTCTCCAATTTGCTGACAGGACGAAGCTGTCCCATCTTGATCTTTCTCTCTTTCTCTGTCGTAAAGAGTTTCATGATCGGTGGCTGAATAATCGGCACAAGCGCCATATAGGAATACGCCGCCACAGCGATCGGGCCCATCAGAGTGGTCTGTCCCAGCTTACCTGCAAGGAAGATCGATGTAGGACCATCTGCACCACCGATAATAGAGATAGCAGCTGCTGCTTTATCATTGAAGCCAAGGAAAATAGCTCCGAAGTATGCTGCAAAAATACCGAACTGTGCTGCCGCACCGAGAAGAAAGCTCTTCGGATTAGCAATCAGCGGACCAAAATCTGTCATTGCGCCGACCCCCATGAAGATCAGGGACGGCAGAATCGCCCATTCGTCTAACTTATAGAAATAATACAGCAGACCGCCACCGGCACCGTCTTCTCCGTACGGCGCCATGATATCCGGATAGATATTCACGAGCAGCATACCGAATGCAATCGGAACCAGCAGAAGCGGTTCAAATCCTTTAGCGATTGCCAGATATAGAAATACAAGTGCTACAAGAATCATAGCATAGCATCGCGGATCCAGATTAAAGAACGCGGTCTGATGTATCAGATTGCTAAGCGTCTCAACTATATACATTTTATTAACCTCCTGTAGTTTTAGTTTCAGATGCACCCAAATGCGGCTTCATCGCATTGTGTGCGCACCCTCTTAGTTCAATGTTGCCAGTAAAGCGCCTGCTTCCACAGCGTCACCTACTGCCACATTAATACTTGCTACAGTACCGTCCTGTGGAGCAACTACAGGGATCTCCATCTTCATGGCTTCCACGATCACGACAGCGTCACCTTTCTTCACTGCCTGTCCTACGTTTGCCTCAATCTTAAATACTTTACCTGCCGCGCCGGCTTCGATCTTAACACTGCCCGCTGCGCCGCTTGCTGCCGGTGCTGCTGCGGGAGCCGGAGCCGCCTTGGGAGCTGCCTTCGGTGCTGCGGGTGCAGCCGCCACAGGTGCGCCGCTTGCAGCGCCCTCTTCCACTACTACATCATATACGCTTCCGTTTACGGTGATTGTATAATTTTTCATTTTAATATCCTCCTATGACTATTAGGCATTCTGCCATTTACTCTTATTAGATTTTCTGATGGATCGTACAACAAATCCGTCTGTGGAACCCGAACCTTCATATGCCGCAATCGCCGCTGCGATCACTGCCACCAGCTCTGTATCGTCAGACAGTTCCTCTTTCTGCGCAATCTGCGTCACTACAGGATCAGACTGTACACTAGCTGTCGTGCTCGCTGCAGGCTTCTGCTTATTGGTTTCCAACTTGGAAATCAGTGTAAAGCAGGAAATGATCAGACTGATCAAAATCAGTACAGCAAATACGGTTCCCATACCGATTACCGTATTCATTGCCGCTTTGACCATGATCTCGCCGAGGGAATACTTCACATTGGTCGTAATGCCCGCATAACCACCCGTAGTAGCATCAAAGATAATCTCTACCGTAGCATTATGGCTGGATCCTAACACATTGACAGTAACAATCATCTCCTCATCTGTGACAACAGCCGTACCGCCGTTCGTTCCCTCAAAGGTACCGATATCATCCAACGCGTCCTGCCATCCGAGAAGTCCGGCATAAATTTCCGGCTGTGATGCATACTGCTCTATGGCACCCTGTTTAACGATCTCGTCCATCTGCTGTACTGTCGTCTCACCAAACTGCACCATACTTTCCGTGTTGGCGTCCCCTGTTCCTGCTTCTTCCTGTCCGCATGCACACAATCCGATCATACAGGTAATCACACCTAATATTGCGAATAATTTTTTCATATTAAGCATCATCCTTTCTAGACTGTACCGTGTTTTCTATCCGGACGGCCTTCACTCTTAGTAGCTAACATCTCGAAAGCGCCGATCACATATTTTCTCGTGTCAACAGGCTCTACGATCTGGTCTACATATCCTCTCTTTGCCGCACTTGTCACATTGTTCTGCAGCGCAGCATATTCTTTCGCACATGCGTCGATAGCTTCGGAGCCTTGTCCGTCACATATAATCTTCGCCGCAAGGTTCGCATCCATCATTCCGATCTCGGCATCAGGCCATGCGATTGTAATATCTGCACCGATTGCCTTGGAATTCATTGCCACATAAGCGCTTCCATATGCCTTGCCAATGATCACATTCACTTTCGGAACTGTTGCATTGGCAAAAGCATATGTAAGTTTCCCTACAGCTTTCGCAATTCTCCGCTCGGAACACTTGGTAGCCGCAAATCCCGCAACGTTAGTCAGAGAAAGTACCGGAATATCAAAAGCATCGCAGAAATTAATGAATTCTGCTGCTTTCTCTGCTCCTCTTACGGACAATGCCGCATCAAATTTATCAGTCACTTCACCGTCGGCATTATATACCTGCGTACGGTTAGCAACTGCACCGATGGTCGCACCGTTTAATCTGATAAATCCTGCAACCATATCCTTCGCATAGTTCTGCTTTACTTCCACAAAAATGCCGTCATCTGCGATCTGCGACAATGCAATGGATGTATCGCCCACACAGTTCACGATCTCTACACATGCTCTGTTCAGATCATCCGTGCAGTCTCCTACCGCGATCTCCGCATTGTTGGCCGGCAGCATGGATACAAGCTGTCTGATCTGTGCCATGATGGCTGCCTCATCGCCGACTGCATCCACAAGTCCTGTCTCTTCGCTCTGGAATGCCGCGGAAGAAGTGTCGCATCTGGAAATCTCATTACCCTCCAACGCATTGGGCGAGTTCACGAATAATTTTGCTTTCTTCTCCTCCATAAAAGCAAAGTCCGTCATTGCAGGAATCAGCGCAAGTCCACCGCCGCAGTTTCCGAACACCGCCGTGATCTGAGGAATCACACCGGAAGCAAGCGTCTGCTTCATGTAGATCTCACCAAAACCGTTTAAGGCATCTGTCGCCTCCTGCAGTCTAAGTCCGGCGGAATCGATCAGTCCGATCACAGGTGCACCTGTCTTAAGCGCCAGATCATAGAGGTTTGCAATTTTCTTAGCATGCATCTCGCCGACTGTGCCGTTTAAAACGGACGCATCCTGGCTATATACATACACAAGATTACCGTCGATCACTCCATAGCCGGTCACAACGCCGTCCGAAGGAGTTTCCGCCTGTTTCAGATTGAAATCCGTAGCTCTCGCCGTTACAAGCGCACCGATCTCAACGAAACTGTTTTCATCGAGCAAAGCATTGATTCTTTGACTCGCTTGAGAAGTAGTACTCATTTTTTCAGCCCTCCATTTATCATAATAATAAATAATTAGAACATTATCATTATGTGCATAGCACACGAACGTAGTATAACATAGATTCGGCGGCTCGACCAGCTTATTTTCCAAAATTTTTCATCAAAAACGTCAAAAAATTGTTAAGAAAAAACCTAAAGTAGAAAAACATGAAGAAGATATGTGCATATTCGCCCGAAAGTGCGTTCTTCCACGGCTGCCGTAGTGACGATCGGGTAACATTTGATTAATGTACCATTCAGATAATAGCTGACCGTTCCGATCTGTTCTCTCTCCCCGACCGGTGCCTGCAGCACATCTGCGATCTTCGTCCTGACCTCGACCTCGTCATCTTCACAGAGCAGATAAGAAATGCTGTTCTCTCCGCCGTCCTCCAGACGCACCGGCACATACATTTCACCGTATGGTTTGCCCTCCTTTCCGTCGATGCCGTTTTGCACCCGTATATCACGAAATTCCTGGGGTTCATAGATATCCCTATATTGATACCGCTCCATCCCGTAAGCAGTCAGCTTCTTCATATCGCTCCACTTATACGTCCTGTTATTCGGCCATCCGCAGGCAAGCAGCGCTACCGTAAATATCCTGCCCTCACTCTCCACTGCACCTACATAGCAATAGCCCGCATTATTGGTAAATCCCGTTTTTCCCGAAATCGCTTCCTTCATCATCCCCAGAAAAGCATTGTGATTATTGCAATGAAAGCTTCTCTTTCCGTCTGCATCGGTAAAATCATATCCCAACGTCTGTGTGATCTGAAGAAACTGCTCTCTGGCCGGCGAATCCGTCACACAGTAAGCCATGATTCTGGCCAGATCCGCAGCTGTAGTTGAGTGAACCCTGCCGCTGTCATTCACTGTCGCATCCAGACCGTTGGGTGTGATAAAATAAGTGTCATAACACCCGATATCTCTCGCCTTCTGATTCATCATAGAGGCAAATTCTTCCACGCTTCCTCCCACCGCTTCTGCGATCACCACTGCCGAATCGTTATGGGATTCCAACATAAGTGAATATAACAGATCTCCCAACCGGTACCGTTCACCCGACTTCACATACAGTTTGACTTTCGGCATACTCGCCGCGTAGGATGATACTTCCGCGATCTGATCCGGATTACCGTACTCCAGCGCCAGGATACAGGTCATGATCTTGGTGGTACTTGCCATCGGCAGTACATCCTTTTCATTCTTGCCATACAGTACACGCCCCGAATCTGCATCCATAAGAACCGCGGCTTGGGCATAGAGCTGCATATCCTTCTCTTCCCCCCGCGCACCATCCTGCGCTCGAATCGGAATCGTCTGACAACAAAACAAGGCAATCGCCAACGCTATGGCGATCACCCTGCTGTAAATATATCCATGAATACATCGTATTGCCGGAGTTATAAAATGCTCCCTAATGCTGCCCAGATTTCTATTGTGAAAAATACGCATATATATACTGACCTTTATGCTTCTTCGTTAATATATATGCGAGTACAGCTTTCATATGACATAGTTTCTAGATATCAAGCTGCAACTGTACCTCCGATTCTGCCTGCTGCTTAAATTCCTCGATCTGTACCGCATTTAACTCCGGCAGATCTTCCAGCGACTTCACCCCAAAACTTCGAAGAAACTGCTCCGTGGTACCGAAAAGAAGCGGTCTTCCCGGTGCATCCAACCGTCCAACTTCAGTAATCAGATCGTATTCCAGAAGCTTATTCACCGCATGATCGCAACTGACGCCTCTGACCTTCTCTATTTCCAGTCTGGTAACAGGCTGCTTATATGCAATGATAGAAAGCGTCTCCAACAGCGTGTCCGTCAGCACGAATTTTTTCGGTGTCTTAGCGATTTTGATGAGATACTCATACAGCTCTCCCTTGGTACACATCTGCACAGAACCATCCAGAGTCGTCAGGCCGATTCCCCTGTCCTGTGCACTGTAGTCCTGTGCCAGTTCCTCCAGAATCTCCTGCGTCACCGCCTTATCCTCCTCGATCACTGTTGCAAGACTGTCGATACTGACCGAATCGCCCATTGTAAAAAGAATTGCCTCCAGTACTGCTTTCGCCTTCGCTCTCTCCATCTTTCTTCCCTCTATTCCGCCACCGACGTAAGCTGCATCGGTGCGGTGTCACTCACATCTTTCGTCGTTATGATAATATCTGAGAATGTGTCCTCCTGTTCTATGCCGATCCTGCCTGTCTTGATCATCTCCAGAATCACCAGAAACGTAACGATAACTTCCATCTTGCTGTTCTGCTTCTCCAGAAGTTTTCGGAAGCTGAAAGTCTTATGACTGCGCACATACGCTTCCACAAAAGTGGTCTTCAAGTCCATATCGATCTCGTCCTTCTCGATATTTCCGAAGGTACTTCTGACCGGATCGATCTTGTCCTCCTGTCGTTTCATGATCTGTTTGAATATCTCGTGCAGTTTCTGCAGCGTCATATCGCCGATCAATTCCTCATAATCCACCGGCTGTCTGTAATCGGCAACTTCCTTAGGAAGCGTGGGCTTCTTGTAAAGACTGCGCTCCGCATCCACCATCCTGTCACGCAGTTCATATGACATATATTTGCACATCTTATATTCCAGCAGTTTCTCCACCAACTCCGCTCTCGGATCTTCCTCTTCTCCCTCTTCATTCACCTCTTTAGGCAGAAGCATCCTGCACTTGATGTCGATCAGGGTAGCCGCCATAACGAGAAACTCACTCACCACATTCATGTCTTCCGTCGGCATCTGCTTGATATAATCCAGATACTGCTCTGTGATCTCCACGATCGGAATATCATAGATATCAACTTTATTCTTATCGATCAGGTGCAGAAGCAAATCTAACGGTCCTTCAAACACCTCTAATTTAACAGGGATCGCCATCTTGAGCCTGTCCTTTCTGTTTGCATGTATGTCCTTTTACATGCATATATGCCTTATCGGTTCCGATATTCTCTCCGCCGTTCTTCCCAGGTACAAGATCGATCACCACAAGCTCCGCCGGATTGAAAACCCTGACAGGAATCGTATGGGTGCCCAATCCTCTGCTTAGGATCATCACTGATCTTCCATGTTCAAACCGCCCGCCGTCATACTTGGGAAAAAGGGTCAGATTCGGTGACAGAACTCCTCCCAGCACAGGCAGCTTCATGATACCGCCATGCACATGTCCCGACACCACCACATCGGCTCCCCATGCCGCATACTCCTCAAAATACTGCGGTGTGTGGGCAATCAGGATCTGACACGCTTCCCTGCGGGGCTTCCCTAATATTTTGGGAAGATAGCTCTCCTTCATGGGATACTTTCGGAATTTCTTATAGTAACATCCGTCGATCCGGGAACCGCACACCGCCACATTGTACTCCGGCAGATAGGTATTCTCATTGACTAACAGTGTAATTCCGCAGTCAGTCAGACCTTTTATATAATCTTCATATATTGTATCGTACTGCTCCGGATAAAGTTGCAGACGGCACTCGTGATTTCCCAGACCATAATATATCTTATAGCGGGAAGACAACTGCCTCATCAGTGACAGCGCCTTCCCGTATGGTGTTTCCTGTTCTGCTGTCAGCATATCTCCCGCGGTCAGAATCACATCCGGAGATATCGAGTCTATTTCTCTGATCAGTTTTTCATGATCCTTGCCGTATGATTTGTTATGCAGGTCGGAAAGCAGAACAAATTTGCAGGGTTTGGTGATCTTATCCGATCTGATCTCATATCGCACCGTAATAAATCTGTTGCAGTCATATGCCGATATGAGCAGGCACAGAATAATCATAAATGCCATGCAGATCAATATTCCCTCTATCATATATGTTTTCTCCACTTCTAAGCGTCCGCCGCCCGAAACGGTACGGCATTTTCACTTCCGCCATGCCTACACAACTTATAAAGTATATCATAAACCGGCCCGTTACCGCAATCTGTGAACTTGTGTTCTGCATAGTCTGCATACATAATGGGCTAAGCCTGTGCACAACGCTACCGCTTCATCAGATATCGAATCCATACCTTTTTCCAGTAATCCTTATATTCCGCCTTCTCTACGCCTTTCGCTGCTAAGATCGACACACTTCCGATTCGCACGCCATCCAGTTTGTATACTGCTTCCCCGATAGCCTCTCCTTCCGCCACAGGCGCCTGCACGCAATCAGGCAGACTGATCTCCTTTTGTATCTCGCTTAGGTTGCTTCCCTTCGTGTCCAGATACTCGAACGGTCCGGCATAAGTCAGATACAGGACATCTTCAATTCCGCCCTCTATCTTTTGCTCCGGCAGCGGGTCCTTATTTTCATCCGTATACATGCGGCTCACGCTGTAGCCATAGTTTAGCAGCGTAATGGCATCCTGAAAACGGCTCTTGGGATCAGGCGCTGCCATCACCACTGCGATCAACTCCATACCGTCTCTGTCTGCCGTGGCCGACAGGCAGTACAACGCTTTCGAAGTGGAACCGGTCTTTAACCCCGTCGTCCACTCATACTGCTTGAGCAGTTTGTTCGTGCTGGATAAGGTAAACGTGGAAGTGCTCTGAGGTGTTATATGTTCGATATCTTCCATCCAGATCTTCGTATACTCAAACACCTCTGGATATTTGGTGATCAGCTCTCTCGACATGATCGCCACATCCTTGGCAGAGGAATAATGGTTGTCGGAATCCGACAGCCCGCAGCAGTCCTCGAAATGCGTATTCTGCATTCCCAATTTCTCCGCTTTCTCGTTCATCAGCTTGACAAACTCACTCTCACTGCCCGCTATGTACTCTGCCACCGCCACGCTGGCATCATTTCCCGATGCAACTGCGATACATTTAATCATTGTCTCTAACGTCTGTGTCTCGCCCTCCTCCAAGAAGACCTGTGAGCCACCCATGGACTTCGCATAAGCGCTGGTGGTAACCTGATCCTCCAGATGAATCCTTCCGCTTTTCAGATGTTCAAAAATGATCAATAACGTCATGATCTTCGTAATACTCGCAGGACTTCTTCTCGTGTCCGCATCCTGTTCACAGATCACCTGTCCGGTGTCTGCTTCCATCACGATATAAGACGGTGCGGCAACATCCGGTGCTGCCCATGCCCCCATCGACATGCACATAAATCCCGCGTGAAATATAAAGCATCCCAATATAAGCCATATTACAATACGCTTCTCTTTTTTTCGCAACACTGTCACTCCCAAATACTCTGTTATGTACTATACATATTGTAATTGGACAAAAGATATTCCCCCGGATTAGCCGC
>CAMWMS010000082.1 GCA_947175435.1 uncultured Lachnospiraceae bacterium
GATCGAGTATCTGCTGACAGAGTGTGTGCGGCAGCGCAAGAAAAACGGTAAGTATGTGTCCGATGAAATTGATGTTCCGCCGGAATTTGATATCAGGTGAATTCCCACATTCATATTTTCTCTATATATTAAATGCGGCGGGAAATTCTTCCCGCCTATAGTGTTCCAAATTATCCAAGGTGAAGCCGAGCTTTCAAAGCCTCCTGCAATACCTGTGAAAAGTTAATATTCTGTTCCAACGCAGCTGTATTAAGCCAAGCCGGAATAGTAAGAGTCTTTTTAACAGATTTCTCAAAGTGCGTTTTCGCATATTCAGCAACATCCACAGTAACAATATTTACAAAAACATTATCAACTGGCACTTCTGACATTTCAGCAAACTCCAAAAGATTGATATTATCAGGCAAAGAAGCCTCAGGTGCACTTTCCCCATCCTTTTGAAGCCAATACAAATAACCCGCCAGACAATCCACCGCCATGGCAAACGCTTCGTCAAGCGTATTCCCACATGTTGACAAATGATTTAAATCAGGAAAAACAACCGAATATCCATTCTCCTCCTTAGCAAAACAGGCTGGATAAGCAGATAACATGTAAATACCTCCTATAACGCATTCTCACTCCCCAAATTAAACGGACAAATATCCCTGCACTTATGACAGGAAATCGTCCATGTCTGCAAATTTTCATCATCCCCGAAGGCGTGATCCCAGCACACCTGCTGCTTAAGCTCACGCTCATCCAATGCACCGACCGGGCATACCTCCACGCAGAGATTGCACTCATTGCAGATATTCTCTTTTAACTCGTCCGGCACCAATTCCTGCTCACACAGAACCGCTCCCAACCAGACCATGCTCCCGAACTCCGGTGTGATCAGCAGTGAATGCCGCCCAATCGTACCCAGCCCTGCTGCCTGTGCCGCGTGCTTCTGCGAAACAATAGAACGCCATCTTCCCGTATTGCCATCCCACACGCTCTCATTGGTCGGAATCGGCACACATATAACACCTCTCCGCTCCATCTCGATGCAGAAATCCAGCGCTATGGCATCCATCTTCGGCGTGATGGAGTTGCGTACTCTCGTATACGGAATCGGACTGTTACAGCGCAGTGTTCCGACCGGGAATCTGCAACCAAACGATATCACCGACTTGCAGGATGGCATAACGTCCAGCGGATGAAATCCCTTCGGCGCATCATGAAATCTGTCCATACTGGCAATACCGCATAAATCTGCCCCTAATGACAGCATGAGATCTTTGACCATTTGACTGTTTACTTTATAACATGCCGATGTATCTTTATTTGTATGTATAGTTTCTGACTTTTCTATAATCATGCTTTTTCTCGCCCTTCCTCGCGTTCATTTCTCATATGCTTCTCTTCATCATACTCAAGGCTGCTCATCACTATCGCCTCCGTACGATTCTTTGACATTTTTTTGCGGCTCATTATCCTTGTTATCGTTTCATTACTATAGCATATTTCAAACGAAATTGTAAATATATTTTCACTTTTCTTGAATTGTTCCAAACATCCCAAAAGATATGTTAAAATGACATATGTGCAGACTAAAGAAACCAAGCAATGTCGGGACAATGTAAATGATTAAGCGTATACTGTAACCACAGCAGGAGGTTGATCATCATGGAATGGGCAGAAGCAATCAGTGAAGCAGTCAACTATATTGAAAGCCATATCACAGAGGACATCACAATATATGACGTGGCAGAGCATGTGAATATTTCCCCTTTCTATTTTCACAAAGGATTCAGCATATTGTGCGGGTATTCCATTATGGAATATGTAAGAAACCGCAGAATGGCGCTTGCAGGAGAAGAACTGATTACCAGTGATATTCCGGTTATAGAGCTTGCAATGAAATATGGTTATGACTCTCCCGACAGTTTTACCAAAGCCTTTTCCCGCTTTCATGGGTATACGCCTCTGACAGTGCGCAAGAATAAAACAATGATTAAAACATTTGCGCCGCTGAAACTAACAATCTCATTGAAAGGTGGTTACATTATGGATTACAGAATTGTCAAGAAAGAAGCCTTTACTGTTTTATGCGCATCAAAGGAGTTTACCTATGAAAATCCAAAACAGGAAATACCTTTGTTCTGGCAGGAGCATTATTCCTCGGGGAATGGCGAATATATCTGCGGAATGTTCGGCATTAACATCGACCCGCAAATGGGAAACGAAAAGTTTGAATATCTGATCGCCGATGCTTATAACCCGTCCATAGATATTCCGGACGGGCTTACAGTAAGGACAATCCCTGCCTTTACGTGGGCGGTTTTCCCGTGCAAGGGCGCTCTTCCGCACTCTTTACAAGATGTAAATACGAAAATATTCTCCGAGTGGCTTCCGGCATTACAGGATTATGAGTTTGCAGCAGGATATTGTGTCGAAATGTATGATGATCCAAGCAAATATCCCAACGGGACAAATGATGAGAATTATTATACAGAGATATGGATTCCTGTCAAAAAGAAGTAGGCTGTTTCAAGTGAGGGGATATCGAATGAACAAAGAGTGGTCAGAACTTTGCAAAACCATGCAGGCGCAAATCAAAAAAGAAACGACTTTTCAAGAGGGTATCAATACCCTCTTGGAATTGCGCGGAAAATTAGCCGATGAGCTTTATCAATTCAAAGCGGAATTAAGCCGGGAAGAATTCAATGCTATTCCATTCATAAACGCAAACGGCTACCATAGTAAAACGATTGCATATTCCATATGGCATATTTTTCGTATTGAAGATATCGTTGCACATACCCTCATCAGTCAGGATGAGCAGATTTTCTTCGTAGGAAACTACCAGAATTATATAGGTGCTCCTATCATCACGACCGGAAACGAGCTGGTAAAACAGCAGATCGCCGATTTTTCAAAAACACTGAATCTGGATGAATTATACAGGTATATTACGTCCGTAAGAAACAGCACTGATGATATCCTTAAAAATCTTTCCTATACAGATCTGAAACGCAAGATGACCGATACAGATAAAGAAAGTTTGAAATCATTAAACGTTGTAAGCGAGGACGAAAAAGCCTATTGGCTGATAGATTACTGGTGCGCCAAAGATGTCAAAGGATTAATCCAAATGCCTTTTTCCCGCCATTGGATCATGCACGTTGAAGCATCTTTGCGTATCAAAAACAAGCTGCATTCTAAAAAACGGTGATCCTATATCTCCCACAACGACAACTGTTCATATCCCTTATTCTCCGGAAATTCCCGCAGATAAGCAAAAACCCGCTCCACGTCACTTACGATATGGTTCTCTTTGCAAAAACCGTAAAAGTATCTCATCAATTCTCCCTGCCGGTCACTGGGAATCTCATAGGCATAGCCGAACTTACGGTGATATTTCTCGCGCAGTCCCGGAAAATGTTTATCCAGCGCTGCATAATAATACTCCCGGTCTCCCTGTCTGAGCGTAAGCCCCATCCCGAAACAGATGATTCCATACACGCCGGCCTTCCGGCAATATTCCAGAATCCCTTCTATATTCTCCCTCGTATCATTAATATAGGGCAGGATCGGCGACAACCACACCACCGTGGGAATACCATTCTCTTTCATGATCTGCAGCACTTCATAGCGTCGTTTCGTCGTACACACTCTCGGCTCTACGATACGGCACAGGTCTTCATCGTAAGTCGTGAGCGTCATCTGTACTACACATTTTGCCTTGCGGTTAATACTTTTTAAAATATCCAGATCTCTCAGAATCCTGTCGGACTTTGTCTGCACCGTGACTCCGAAACCGTATTCATCGATCAGTTCCAGACATCTTCGCGTAAGCCGAAGCTGCTCTTCACAGTGCATATAAGGATCGCACATAGCTCCTGTGCCGATCATACATTTTTTGCGCTTAGCCCGCAATGCCTTCTCCAGCAGCTCCGGCGCGTTCTGTTTGACTTCGATATCTTCAAAGTCATGTTTCATCTGATAACATTCGCTCCTGCTGTCGCAGTAAATGCAACCGTGCGTACACCCGCGATACAGATTCATGCCGTTATGAGATGATAATATACCCTTAGCGTCTACAAAATGCATTCCGTCGGTTCTCCCCTTGTGCTCTATCTGTCTTAAAATTTACAAATATGTCTCAGTCATATCCCTCGCCGGAATATTCCTGTCATTTACTCTAATGATTATATACCAAGCTCAACTATCGCCTTACAGAGTATCCATCCCCTCTGCCAACAAATAACAGACAATGGTTTTAGTTGTATTGCTCAGTTCCATAACTCAGGCTAAATGGAATATTTGAATCATACGATAGAAAACCCGACAGCAGTATGTCATATTTGCGAAGACCCCTGCAGTTTTTTCTCGCATATTCTAAGACAGTGCAGACATGTCGGCACGATATAGACACACGCCGAAAGCCATGCCGACTGATCCGCGAAACAGATCGCCGTGAAACCGAACATCGGCACAAAACACAGGCTGACTACGATCCTTGCCACCATCTCCGCCAGTCCCGAGAAGATCACGCGTCCGGAAAACCCGAGCCCCTGCGTGCACATACGACAGACATTCAAAATACCAAGACTCCAGAAGAAATACCCCATGCACCGCAGATATTTAGCGGAAGCATCCAGTATCGCCGCATCCTCTCCCGATATGAATAACATCGACAGCGTCCTTCCGAAAAAGATAATCACCAGACCCGCCACCGTTCCATACAACACACCGATCGCAGTTCCCTGTTTGATTCCCGATTTGATACGTCTCATCTTACCGGCGCCGAGATTCTGACTGCAAAAGACGGAAACGCCCGTCGCCAGCGCATCAAAAGGACACATCATGAACTGTTTGATCCTCATACCGGCCGTGAAGCCTGACACATATATACTGCCCAAACCGTTATTGGCGGACTGCATGACCATACTCCCGATGGCGGTAATGGAATATTGCAGTCCCATGGGAATTCCCATCGCCAGCATCATTTTGATCGTATCCCCATCAACATGACACTCTTGTCGTTTTAATCGCAGGATGGGAATCTTTTTTCTCATATAAACATAACAAAGTATACCGCTTACTGCCTGTGATGTGATCGTTGCCAGCGCCGCGCCTGCACATCCCAAGTGAAGGACAAGAATACAGAACAAATCCAAAACGATATTCAGCACCGTAGAAAAGGCAAGAAACATAAATGGTGTTCTGCTGTCACCCACCGACCGGAATATACCTGCCAGTAAATTATACAGTAAGTTAAAAGGAATCCCCATAAAGATGATCACCAGATACCGGTAAGAATTCGTATAGATGTCTTCCGGTGTAGAGAGCAGATGTAATATCTGCGGGCATAGCAATACACAGGATACCGTCAACACTACCGCAAAGATTCCTGTCAACACCATCCCGTGAAAAATATCGCTCCGCATCTTGTCATAATCCTGTGCGCCGAAACTGCGCGCAACCGGAATGCCGAATCCGCAGCAGACGCCGATGCAGAATCCCAGCACAAGAAACTGCACGCTGCTGGAAGCGCCCACTCCCGCCAATGCATCCGCCCCTAAGATACGCCCTACGATCGCAGCGTCTATGATATTGTAAGTCTGTTGCAACAGATTTCCGATCAACAGAGGCACCGCAAACTGCAAAATCAACGGAAGCGGTTTGCCCTCTGTCATACTCTTGGTCATATGTATTCTCCCATCATTCACACGGGAGCGTAAATCCCCACTGCTCCCTGACCGCATCCAGAATCTTCATCAACCGAAGCGTCTCGCTGTGCGGCATTTCTTCGCACTCAACCTGCCCGGCTCTGATCGCATGTACGCAGGCAAGCGCCTCATACTCATAACCGTTGATCTGTTCCGGCACCTGATACTGGGCAGTCATTTCTTTTTGTTCGTTATAAACGCGAATTTCCTGGCAGTTGTTGATCTCATTAAACTCCATATATCCTTTGTCGCCGTTGATAATCCCACGGTTTCCCATATATGCCTGCATATTGCTGTGTAAAACCGCCATTTTACCGTCCTCAAAAGTCAGTGTGATCCCGTTCATCCAGTCTACGCCCTGTGGGGACATGACCGCGCTCGACTGAATTTCTTTCACCGGACTCTTGAATATCTGTAACGCAAGATTGATCGGGTAGACTCCCAGATCCAAAAGTGCGCCGCCTGCCAATTCCGGATTACTCAATCTCTCGACATGGGTCAGCGGTGCGCCGAAATCCGCTATGACAGAATGCACCTCACCGATAACCCCCTGTGCGATCAGATCGTCGATCATCTTCCTGCTGGGCATATATCTGGGCCAGAATGCCTCCGCCAGAAGAAGCCCTTTGCTTCTCGCCAGTGTGATCAGTTCTTCCGCCTGCTTCGCATTTACGGTAAAAGCTTTTTCCAACAGCACATGTTTCCCATGTTCCAGGCACAGCTTCGCATAGGGGTAATGGTGTGAGTGCGGCGAAGCCACATACACTAATTCCACCTGCGGATCTTTTACCATCTCCTCATAAGAACCGTAAGCTTTCTCGAATCCCCATTTATCTGCAAAACTCTTGGCTCTGTCATAATTTCTGGAAGCAACCGCATAGCATTCGATTTCCTCAAGCTGACTTACCGCCTCCGCCATGCTGTTAGCAATACCACCCGGCGCCAGGATTGCAAATTTTAATTTATTCATATTTACTCCATTTCTGCGCTGCTTTGCAGCCCAAATCCATATCTTAATCCGCAAATTGTCAGTCCGTTTGTTATGTAATCACTTTTCTTCACTATTCTTATTCTTCAACTTATCGATCCATTCTACGACCGCCACAGCCGCGTAGCTGATTGCAATACCGCTGATTATGCCAAATAACACATCACTGGGATAGTGCACTCCCACATACAACCGGGACAGTGCAATCAAAATAGCCAAAACAAGCGCCGGAATCCCGTATTTCTTAGGAAGCTCCCGAAACATAACACATGCCACCGCAAATGAACTGCCCGCATGTCCCGACGGGAAAGAATATTCCCCCGGTTTCGGCACCAGATAAGTCAGGCCTGCTATCACCTCGTAAGGTCTGGTTCTGGCGACCAGATTTTTCAGCAGTATATTATTCACTAATAATGTACCGATCAGCGCCGCAGTCATCATACAGCCGACTCGCCTCGTCTTAGGAATAATCAGCATAATAAGTGTCAGCAATATCCATATTCCGCCTCCGTTTCCGAGTGTTGTGATAAACTTTACAAACGGAGTCAATATCGGAACTCTGATATACTCCTGAATAAATAATAGTATGTTACCGTCCAAATTTAATAACCATTCCAACATAGCTTCACCTCCAGCTCCTCTCTTCTGATTTGATTGATCGCTGCCTGTTTCCATACCATGCAATTTGTTTAATTTGCTCCGGTTTTCTTGGCTTTCCATGACAAACCGCAACCATCTTATGCTATTGTACCATAATATACAGAATGATACACTGTAATTTCAGTCTTAATTTATAATACGAAATTTCAACATATGCCTAGTTGACATTATATAAAGAATTGCTACAGTCTCCCAAACACCTTCCGCGCCCCAACCGCAATGATCAGCGATATGATCCCCGCAAACAACACTACCGCCGCCTCGCACCCATCGCACAGTTCAAACAGGAACCCATACATTGCATTGCCAAAGGGCTGTGCGCACATCGCGCCTGTCATCGCCACGGCAATTACTTTGCCGACCAGATTCTGCGGTGTTTCCGTCTGCATAAAGGCCATCATCTGCACCGTAAATACAGTGGAGACCACCATGATCGCAAAACAGCACACTGTAATCGTCGTATAAACTGCCATGCCCGAATCCGACTGTAAAAGTGCGAAACCAATGGGGAATACACAGACTGCCCCCGCAATCAACAGATTACCGGCTTTACCGATCTTCAATTTGTCCGCCAGAGCACCGGCACCGATGCCGCCCACGATACCGCCTGCTGCCAACGCCCCCTGCGCATAACCATACAGACGATTCGCCTGCTCTGCCGTAAACGGAAGTACCTCGGTAATCAGATAGGGAAGACCCACTATAATCATAGCGGATAAGAACAGATTAATGCTGCAGACTATGAGAAGCCCCTGCCCGATGATGGGCTTTTGCCTGCAAATGAAATAAACGCTTTCCTTCAAATCTCCAATTGCCGTCCCTATGATACTTCCTGCCGTCTCCTGTTTCCGATAAGGAATCCGAATAAAAATCTCCATCACGGCCGACACCACGAAACTGGCAACACTGATTCCCAACACCGGAAGCAGGCCGTATGCACTGTACAGAATACCTCCGAACACCGGACCGAGTAACGACGCGAAGGAACTGATCACATTAATCACCGCATTAGCACGCATAACCTCATCCTGCGCCACCAGTACCGGAATACTTGCCTGTACGGCAGGCTGGTAGGCTCCCGCAATTCCGTATAAGAGCATTAATACGATCGTAAGCAAAAGCACCAGACTGACATGATCCATTAACAGCATAAACAGCAAGATCAGCCCGGCCGTGGAAAAATCCAGTATCACCATAATATTCCGTTTATTGACCCGGTCGGCAATCAGCCCGCCCACAGGCGATAGCAGAACCGCCGGAATAAATGATATCGCCATCACCGTCCCGTACAACGCGGAAGAGCCCGTTTGATTCAGTAAATAAAGCGGCAATGCAAACCGAATCGCCGCATTGCCGAATAGGGAAATAATCTGTCCGATTACCACCAATGTAAAATCTCTTGTAAACAGTTTGTTCTCCATGATAATAGTCTCCTTTTTTCATCTATTTTTCTATTATCATAGAGTTGCAACTCCGGTTGCGCGACACATTTCGGGCGTCAAACCCGCTCCTATAGGTTGCGCAACCGTCAGTTCTCTTCGCGGCGGAATTCCATTTCCTTCCGCTCACCGCCTCACAGCACAAACATGAGAAACATTACCACATACGCCTTCCGCAGATCTCTGTTTACCACCAGGTACACACTGCCCAGAGCCACACCGAGAAAGATTCCTGTTATGCCTGTCAGAATATCTTTCGTAAACAGGTGCGCAAGTCCCCATGTCACCCCGCAGATGATTCCGCCGAAAGGAAAGTTCTCCTTATGGAACCACACTTCGCACGCTTTCTGTCCGAATACGATAATCAACAGAAACAACATCGTCTCGAAGGCATAATATATGTACTGAAAGGTGAAAAGTAAGAGTCCTTTTCCCGCATATTCCAGATATACTTTAAAGCCGTCCCAGATCATATAATCGACTCCGAATGCTGCAGCGATAAACAGCACACATATCCCCACTCTTATAAGGCTTAACTTATCTCCTTTTTGTGTCAAAGGGAACTGATATTTCGTCCCCGATGTCCTGATCAGAACAACTGCAAAGATTCCCCACGTGATACAGGTCAGAATCCAGTGTATAATGGTCTGTCCTGATGTCCACTCCTGCATCGGCGCACCGTACAGCACAGGTTCCAACAGATATGCATAAAGCACTTCCATACCCAGACCGCCAAACGCATACAACCCCAGTCCCAGATAATCCATTCCCGTTATTTTCGTTTTTCCTTTTTCCGTCATGCTTTTACTCCTCCCTTATCCGTTTGAGCGCACTGTTGACTTTCTTCACCTCATGAAATAACGCCGCATAATAGATTACTACGCCAATGGCATAGGGAATACTGAAAGACAGGAACATGTCCCGATACCCATTCTCATGCAGCGGCGCAAAGAATCCCGATATCCATGTAAAAAGCATCACACCCGCAATCAGCACCAGATACTGTATGATGATCACCAGAAGCAGCGGGTATTTCTGGAACCGGTAATACTCCGACAGCACGAAATGCGCCAGTGCCGCCAGCACAAACATTGTCAACAGATTTCCCTGATAATTCCCCCATATTCCCCGCACAACATATTCCACCGCAAGCTTTCCCAATACAAGCAGCGTGTAGATAACACACACCGTAGAGAAAAAATTTTGTTTAGCAATCTTTTTCATGGCACACCTCCTGTATGTGATACAAAGCGTCAAGAAAATTCTTCTTGTATGTTCTGTTTAAGACAATCACCTCATCGTTATCCATCACCAGCTTCAGCCGCATGTTCAGGTCCGTATTCACACGCTTCACCCTGTACAAGTTCACAATCGTGTTCTTACTGATCTGCACAAATCCATTGCCGCTAAAGCAGTCCAAAAAATGTTTCATACTGTAATCCAACTGATACACATCGCCTGCCTGATAAGCAAAAAGCTTACGATCAACCGACTCCAGATAATAGATACTGCCCGGCTGCAGCACGCACACTTCATCTTCTTTTTTTCCCGTAATACTCTGCAGCGAGGAAAAGAAATTACGGATAACCTCGATCCGTTCCGTCTCTTCCCGATAATGTATATCAACCCGATCTTCCCGCAAAGAAGAATCTCTGTCATAGCTTACGCGCATCTTGTCACCTCTTTTTTACTTTACCGCTTTTATTCCTATATCCTGCATCGCTGTTTCTGATTCGATTCTACCTTTTTTCAAAAAAAGCGCAAGAACTTCCCGCGCAAGCTGCAATCTGCACCGCACATCTTGCGATTTACAGCCGCCTGCCCTCTGTTCGTAACATGTATTTCCTTAATAATTCAGTGGTTTGTGATTTTTTGAAATATAAGAGATAATTTCCTATAGAATTAAGATTCTTAATTTCCGAGAAATCCCGCACAGACGGCGGATATTTCCCGGAAATGTCTGACTCAGTACTTAATGCAGATAGTTGTGTAGCACTTCTATAAAATGCTCTATGTCAAGCGGTTTCGCAATATGTGCATTCATGCCGCTCTTTAATGCCGTTTCTTTATCTTCCTCCAGCGCATTGGCTGTCATCGCAATAATCGGAAGCGTCTTTACATCCACTCTTTCCAGTGATCTGATCGCGCGCGTCGCCTCATACCCGTTCATGATCGGCATCTGCACATCCATCAGAACCACATCGTAATAATTCTCTTCGGATTTCCGCACCATCTCAACAGCGTCTGTTCCGTCCGGTGCAGTCTCCACGATAAAGCCGCTTTCCGTCAGGATCACTTCCGCAATCTCACGGTTCATTTCAATATCCTCCACGACAAGTACACGTTTTCCGCTGAAATCAGCCTGTGTCCATACCGCCTCCTGTTTTTCTTCCTTGTCACTGTAATGATTTGCCGCAAGCAGTGCACTCTTCAAATCCGACATAAAGAGAGGTTTTGCACAAAAAGCGGTAACCCCGGCTTCCTTGGCGTCCTCCTCAATATCCGTCCAATCATACGCCGTCAGAACGATAATCGGCATCTCATCTCCCACAACGCTGCGGATCTTCCTAGCCGTCTCGATTCCGCTCATTTCCGGCATCTGCCAGTCAATAATGTATGTGTGGAAAGAGTCTCCCTCATCCCGTGCGATCTTTGCCCGGTGTACGGCCTCACGCCCGGAGGTCGTCCATTCCGGCCGCATACCAATCGTCTTTAACATCTTGCTCACGCTGTCACAGACATTGAAATCATCGTCAACAACAAGCGTGCGCAATCCCTCGAGTTCCTTGATCTGCTCCGCATTCTTCTCCACATCCTGCAGCTTCAGCGTCAGATTTACGGTAAAGGTGCTTCCCTTGCCGACCTCACTTTCCACCGTGATCGTACCGTTCATCATCTCAATAATATTCTTGGTGATTGCCATGCCGAGTCCGGTGCCCTGAATGCCGCTGCGCGTCGTCGTGCTCTCTCTCTCAAACGGCTCGAAGATGTGCTCCACAAATTCCCGCGACATGCCTATTCCGTTATCCTGAATAATAAAAACATAATCGCCGTAGCCATGTTTAAATGTCGTATTCTGCATGATGCGGAAAGATACCGTTCCCCCAGCCGGCGTATATTTGATCGCGTTGCTCATCAGATTGATAAATATCTGATTCAGCTTTAAGGGATCTGCGATTATATCTTCGTTGGTAACTTCAAAGGTATCAATAAACATATCCAGCTGTTTCGCCTTGACCTGCGGCTGTATGATATTCACCAGATTATGCATGAGCTCCGAAATATTGCACTCTTGGTCGTGGATCTGCATCTTTCCGCTTTCAATACGGCTCATGTCCAGAATATCATTAATCAGACTGAGCAAATGATTACTGGAGGACAGAACCTTCTGCAGACAGTCGCTGACCTGCTCCTTGTTGTCGATCCTGCTGGCTGCAATCGTTGCAAAACCAATGATCGCATTCATAGGCGTCCTGATATCGTGGCTCATATTGGACAGGAATGTGGTCTTCGCCTGATTCGCATGCTGCGCCTGCATCAAGGCATCCTGCAAAGCCTGTGTCTGCTCACGCTGCCTGATGACCTGTTCCGTGATATCTCTTGACACTACCATCACAATCAGATCTCCGGTGATATCATCCTGCGCTATGAAGAATGACTGGCGCACGCACACCTGACCCTCTTCGTCTCCCATCTTGCACCAGAAATCGACATCAACCTCTCCTTCGCCCTGTTCATAGCTCTTTTTCAAATATTCCACATTCGCTGTTCCGGCATAATCCTCCAATGATTCTGGAAGAATAAACTGTTCCCATCTGTCAAAGAACTCGGAAGCTTCACAAGGAGCGCTGAGTCCTGCCTGTTCCAACAGCGAAATCTGTCCCTCATCCGTCACGCGGACGATATCCTGCTCGATCAGATCCTTAGTCAGGTTAAACTCAAAAGTGCAGAAGGAGTTTGATGTGACCGCAAGCCTGTACTGCCTCTCCTTACGGTTCATGGCGGAGACTTCTTCCTGTCTGCGAAGCTCTCTTAACTTCATCTCCGTAACGTTCTGGCGTACATAGAGAATCTTAGATACCTTGCCGTCTCTGCGCTCCAGACAAACAGCGATCAGCTGTTCCCATTGTTATTCACCGTCACGCATAACATGACACTCATAAGTTAAAGTTTCCCTATCTGCAAGACTTTTAACAATGGAGTTAATTCCGAAAGCCTGC
>CAMWMS010000083.1 GCA_947175435.1 uncultured Lachnospiraceae bacterium
ATATGAAACAGGGCGATCTGTGATTTTCCAATTAGTTGATCAAACTGGTCAATTACCCCGTCGAAATCATTTACGATATCATAACCGGAATCGTTTAGATGGCATGTGTCCATACAGACTCGCAGTTTATCACTGTGTGTGACTTTGTCGTAGATGGAAGCCAGCTCTTCAAAACTTCGCCCGATCTCGGAACCTTTACCGGCCATGGTCTCCAGCGCAATATAGCAGTCCTGTGTTGCTGTGAGTACCTCGTTAAGACCTTGAGCAATCTGGTCAATACCTGCTTCGATCCCTGCACCCACGTGTGCACCAGGGTGCAGGATCAGGATGTGGGAACCCATGGCGACTGTGCGCTCGATTTCCAGTGCAAGGAATTCCACCGCAATTTCGTAGGTGGCGGGATTGACCGTATTAGCCAAATTGATGATATAAGGTGCATGAACAACGAAATCATTGATTCCGTGGGCGCGCATATACTCCCATGCAGGGGTGATATTTAATTCTCCGATATCCTTTCTTTTCGTATTCTGGGGTGCACCTGTGTATAACATGAAGGTGTCCGCCTCATAAGACACCGCCTCTTTCGCGGAGCCCAGCATCATTTCTTTACCGCTCATTCCCACATGGGAGCCCAGTATCGGTTGCATATCTGAATACCATCCTTTCCAAATTTCGATTGACTTACAACGTCAACCCACAAAATCTATTGACTGATACGAAAACATTATACAATATTTATTGACACCTTTCACCATGGGAAATTTAGAAAAGTGACATAATTATAATAGAAAATTCCGAAAATGACATTCTTTTTTGACAAAATAAGTGGAAAATTCATCATGATATGACATTGCTGTCGATGTGGATAACTATGTGGAAATTGGGGATTTCTTTGGCAATTTGCAACGTTTTTCATAAAATAATGGGTAAAATGCTGTGGAAAAGTCGACAAACGGATTTTAGTTCATTCAAAAAGATACTCTTCCAGTCAATGCAACGATACTTTGCAAATATAAGGAAACAGTGATAAAATAGAGGACATGAGAAATAAAGAAACAAAATAAAATGAGAGATCATAAAGAAGAGGAGCGAATATTATGTGGGCTTATGAGAGTGTTTTTTATCAGATTTATCCGTTGGGGTTTTGCGGAGCGCCTTTTGAGAATGACGGGCAGTTGGTACATAGAATCCTGAAAGTGAATGACTGGATTCCCCATATGAAGAAGCTGGGAATAAACGCCATTTATTTTTCTCCTGTATTTGAATCCGATACCCACGGATACAATACGAGGGATTATCATACCATCGACTGCAGATTGGGAACGAACGAAGATTTTAAGGAAGTATGTAAGAATCTGCATGACAACGGGATCAAAGTGGTACTGGACGGTGTCTTTAACCATGTAGGAAGAGGATTCTGGGCATTTCAGGATGTACTTAAGAATCGGGAGAATTCTCCATATCTCAGTTGGTTCCATATTAATCTGGGCGGTAACTCCAACTATAATGACGGTCTGTGGTATGAAGGCTGGGAAGGCAACTACGATCTGGTAAAGCTCAACTTAAGACATGAGGATGTGATCAACCATATCCTGGACAGTGTCAGGGGATGGGTGGAAGAATTTGACATCGACGGACTCAGACTGGATGTGGCATATTGTCTGGAACATGATTTTGTCAGGAGGCTGCGTGGTTTTACGGATGGTTTGAAGCCGGATTTCTATTTGCTAGGAGAGATGCTTCACGGTGATTACAAGACGCTGGTCAACGGGCAGATGTTACATTCCGCTACGAACTATGAGTGCTATAAGGGGTTGTTCTCCAGCTTTAACAGCATGAACATGTTTGAGATCAATCATTCGCTGCTCAGACAGTTCGGTCCTGAGAACTGGACTTTATATAAAGGAGAGCACATGTTGTCTTTTGTAGATAACCATGATGTGACGAGGATCGCGAGCAATCTGAACAACGAGGCACATTTACCGTTGATCTATGCACTGTGCTTCGGTATGCCCGGCATTCCCTGTGTATATTACGGCAGTGAGTGGGGCGCGAAGGCGCACAAGAGCGAGGGGGACCCGGCGCTCAGAGCCTGCTTTGAGAAACCGGAGTGGACTGATCTGTGTGACTGGATCAGCAGACTTGCCGAGGCGAAGAAAAATTCCGCAGCTCTCAACTATGGAGATTTTCGTTCCGTCGTACTGACGAATAAGCAGTGTATTTTCGAGCGTAAGTGCGATGGTGAGAGAGTGCTTGTGGCAATTAACGCGGACAGCGAGAGCTACACCGCGCATTTCGACGCGGGCTGCGGCATGGCGGTGGATCTGATCAGCGGAGAAAGCCATGATTTCGGCGGCGGAAGCGAGCTGCCGGGATACAGCGCTTTTTTCTGGAAAATGGAAAAATAGGAAAATTAACAAAAAACTATTGACAAAATTGTAGAATTTGACTATTATTTTTCTAAGTTTCAAGGGTGGGACTTCTTATTATTATATAGAAGTCCCTTTTTTGAACCTTAACCAAAAAATTTTTTTCAATCGCGGGATTTGTGTATGTGCGCTGCCTGTCACAAACTCGTTATGTACAAGAAGCAGCGCAGAAATGAGGAGAAGATTATGAAGAAGAAAATGTTAAGTCTTGTGCTTGCAGGAGCCATGATGGCAACAGTGCTGACTGGCTGTGGTTCTACAGGCGCAGATGCCGGCAGTACGGCTGAAGGAACAACGGTTGATGCAACAGAGGATACGGGTGCGGACAATGCGGAAACGGATGCTGCAGGTACAGAGAGTGCTGATGCAACAGACGCTGCACAGACAGCCAGTGCAGGCGGCACGTTTAAGATCGGCGGTATCGGTCCCCTGACCGGTGGTGCAGCAGTATACGGTATCGCAGCAATGAACGGTTCTCAGATCGCAGTTGACGAGATTAATGCGGCAGGCGGTATATGCGGTATGACGGTTGAGTTGAATTTCCAGGACGACGAACTGGACGCAGAGAAATCCGTTAATGCGTACAATACATTGAAGGACTGGGGTATGCAGGTACTGGACGGCTGCGTAACCAGCGGATGTTCTATTGCGGTATCGGCTAAGAGCGCGGAGGATCAGATTTTCCAGTTGACTCCTTCAGGTTCTGCCGTAGAGTGTGTTTCCAATGATAACTCTTTCCGCGTATGTTTCTCAGATCCTAACCAGGGATCGGCATCCGCGCAGTATATCGGTGAGAACGGTCTTGCGTCCAAGATCGCGGTCATCTATGACAGCTCCGATGTATATTCCTCCGGTATTTATGAGAAGTTTGCACAGGAAGCGGCAAATCAGTCTTTTGAGATCGTGACGGCAGGTG
This sequence comes from uncultured Lachnospiraceae bacterium, assembly GCA_947175435.1. GTDB lineage: Bacteria > Bacillota > Clostridia > Lachnospirales > Lachnospiraceae > UBA3282. The sequence goes on from CAMWMS010000083.1 coordinate 3,346, forward strand.
CTTTCACGGCGGACAACAAGACGGATTTCTCCGTACAGTTACAGCAGGCAAAAGATGCGGGAGCTGACCTTGTGTTCCTGCCGATCTATTATAATGAAGCGGCTCTGATCTTAAAGCAGGCTTCCGATATGGGATTTGATGTGCAGTTCTTCGGTTGTGACGGTCTGGACGGTATTCTGGGTGTTGAGAACTTCGACGCTTCCTTAGCGGAGGATGTTATGCTTCTGACTCCTTTTGCAGCAGACGCAACAGATGATCTGACAGTAAAGTTTGTTACCACATATAATGAAAAATTCGGCGAGACCCCGAACCAGTTCGCAGCGGATGGCTACGACGCGGTTTACACCATCAAGGCAGCGGCAGAGCAGGCAGGGATCACAGCGGATATGTCCAACGAAGAGATCTGCACAGCGCTGTCAGCAGCAATGACACAGATCAAGGTAGACGGACTTACCGGTGCCGGCATTACATGGGACGCTTCCGGTGAACCCACCAAAGCTCCTAAGGCAGTTATCATCAAGAACGGCGTATATACAGCCATGTAATACGACATGAAGTTACACTAAGGCACCGAAGTACGGTGCCTAAGTGCAACTAAGTCATGTCTGGGAGAATGCCGCTTGCCAGCGGGCAATCTCCATATATGTCTACAAGTCATCCGTAACCTAGCTCGAAGGAAAGATGATTTCTTAAGGAGCGGGAGCGCGGTGACGAAGAAATCATCTTTTCTTCGAGCGGACTATTAGTAAGAATATGAAACAACCATGAACAAGAGAACAGAGGTGTAAATATGAGTTTTGCAGCCCATTTGATAAACGGAATCAGTTTAGGAAGTGTGTACGCGCTGATTGCACTTGGCTACACGATGGTATACGGTATTGCCAAGATGTTGAATTTCGCCCACGGCGATGTCATTATGATCGGCGGCTATGTGGTGTTTGTGACGGTCAGCGGCATGGGAATGAATCCCCTCGCATCGATCATTATATCCATGGCGGTGTGCACGATCCTGGGCGTGACGATTGAACGGGTGGCATACAGACCTCTTCGGGGAGCTTCACCGCTTGCCGTACTCATTACGGCAATCGGTGTCAGCTACCTGCTACAGAATATTGCGCTTCTTGTATTCGGTTCGGATACGAAGGCATTCACGAATGTAGTGACATTACCTAATCTGGAATTGTTTGACGGACAGTTAGTCATTAAAAGCGTGACTATTGTGACTGTTATAGTCAATATTATTATCATGGTCGGTCTTACCCTTTTTGTGAGAAAGACCAAGATCGGACGCGCTATGACGGCGGTGTCCGAAGATCAGGGCGCGGCACAGCTTATGGGAATCAATGTGAACGGCACGATCGCCGTGACGTTTGCCATCGGTTCTTCTCTCGCGGCGATCGCGGGTGTGCTCTTATGCTCTGCCTATCCGGCGCTTACGCCATACACCGGCTCTATGCCCGGCATTAAGGCTTTCGTGGCGGCGGTATTTGGCGGGATCGGTTCGATTCCCGGCGCTTTTATCGGCGGAATTCTGCTGGGCGTGATTGAGAATCTGAGCAAAGCCTATATTTCTTCCCAGCTTTCCGATGCGATCGTATTCAGTATTCTGATCATCGTGTTATTAGTGAAACCTACCGGACTTCTCGGCAGGAAGATTCAGGAAAAGGTTTAGGCGAAGGGAAGGAGTAGAATATGAAAACGAAAGCGGGCAGATTAAGTAAAACAACGAAGAATGATCTGATCACCTATGCCATGGTGATCCTTGCATATATTGTAATGCAGCTTCTGGTTTCCACAGGACATGTATCCAGTTTGATTCAGGGGCTGTTGGTGCCTTTCTGTACTTATGCGATCGTGGCGATCGCTTTAAATCTGACGGTAGGAATTCTGGGAGAGCTAAGTCTCGGACATGCGGGATTCATGTGTGTGGGCGCTTTTTCCAGCGCAGTATTCTCCTTGGCATTTAAAGATGCCATACCGAGCGGACTTCGGTTTTTCATTGCACTGCTCATCGGTGCGGTTGCAGCGGCTCTGGTAGGCTTTCTGGTGGGTATTCCGGTACTGCGCCTTCGGGGTGACTATCTGGCGATTGTGACACTTGCTTTTGGCGAAATCATTAAGAATATCATTAATGCGCTGTATCTCGGCGTGGATGCTAACGGTATACATTTTACGATGAAGGATGCATTGTCTCTTAATATGGAAGAAGACGGTGTGGTGTTGATTAAAGGAGCCCAGGGAGTCACGGGCACGCCGAACGATTCCAACTTTACCGTAGGCGTGATTCTTGTGCTGATTACACTTTTCATTGTGTTGAATTTTATCCGCTCCAGAACAGGGCGTGCGGTTATGTCGATTCGTGACAATCGGATCGCCGCCGAGTCTGTAGGGATTAATGTGACGAAATATAAACTGATTGCATTTACGATCTCGGCTTCACTGGCCGGCGTGGCGGGCGTGCTCTATGCACATAATTTGTCCTCGCTGACCGCATTGCCTAAGAACTTCGGATATAACATGTCCATTCTGATTCTCGTGTTTGTTGTGCTGGGCGGTATCGGCAATATTCGTGGGTCCGTCATTGCAGCAGTGCTTCTGACACTTTTGCCGGAGGTCTTAAGAGTGTTAAGCGATTATCGTATGCTGATCTATGCCATTGTGCTGATTGCTATGATGATCTTTAACTGGAGTCCTAATGCAATCTTCTTCAGAAAACGGGTGAAGCAGCGTTTGACAGCGGGCAGGAAGTCCGGTAAGGAGGCATAAGACATGGCATTATTGGAAGTGAAAAACTTAGGAATCTCTTTCGGCGGTCTGCGTGCGGTCAATGAATTTAATATTTCTGTGGAAAAAGGACAGCTTTACGGGTTGATCGGGCCTAACGGTGCGGGTAAGACGACGGTCTTTAACCTGTTGACGGGAGTGTATCAGCCGGATGAGGGCGCCATCCTTTTAGACGGTGTGAATCTGACGGGTAAAAAGACGATCGAAATCTGTAAAGCGGGTGTTGCCAGAACTTTTCAGAATATCAGGTTGTTTGGTGACATGCCTGTACTTGATAATGTTAAGGTGGGATTGCATAACCACTATCCCTATTCAACCTTAGAGGGGATTCTGCGTCTGCCGCGTTATCATAAAGTAGAGAAAGAAATGAATGAGAAGGCAATGGAACTGCTCAAGGTGTTCGGCTTAGAGGACTATGCGGACTATCAGGCGGAGAATCTTCCTTACGGACAGCAGAGAAAATTAGAAATTGCCAGAGCTATGGCAACTGACCCGAAGCTTCTGCTGTTAGACGAGCCGGCGGCGGGCATGAACCCTAATGAGACGAAAGAACTGATGGATACGATCCGCTTTGTGCGGGATCATTTTGATATGACGATTCTGTTGATTGAGCATGATATGAAGCTGGTGTCCGGGATCTGCGAGAGGCTAACGGTGCTTAACTTCGGTGAGGTGCTGGCTCAGGGTGATACGCAGGACGTATTGAATAATCCGGAGGTTATTACGGCATATTTGGGCAGCTAGCATAAGACGAAAAGATTTTCTAAGTCTGCAAAGAACGCAGCCAAAGAAAATCTATGTTTCGTCTGCGAGAATGCCGCTTGCAGCGAACATTCTCGGAAGACTGATAGAAGGGAAGAATTAATGTATGGCAATGTTAGAAGTGAAAGATCTTCATGTACATTATGGTGTGATAGAGGCGATTAAGGGAATTAGTTTTGAGGTGGACCAGGGCGAGATCATCGCCCTGATCGGTGCTAACGGAGCGGGCAAGACCACGACCCTGCACACGATTACGGGTCTGATCAAGCCTACCAGCGGCAGTATCTTCTTCGAGGGCAAGGATATTACGAAGACGCCGGGCTATAAGATCGTACCTATGGGTATGGCGCATGTGCCCGAGGGAAGGCGTGTGTTTGCTCAAATGTCGGTCTATGACAATCTGCTGATGGGTGCCTATACGAGAAAAGATAAGGATGAGATCAAAGAAAATCTACGCATGGTGTACGAACGTTTTCCGAGACTGGAGGAACGTAAGACACAGATGGCGGGAACTTTAAGCGGCGGTGAACAGCAGATGCTTGCCATGGGGCGGGCGCTCATGAGCCAGCCGAACATTATCCTGATGGACGAGCCTTCCATGGGATTATCCCCGATCTTTGTCAATGAGATATTTAATATCATCAGACGGGTAAGCGAATCGGGCACAACTGTACTGTTAGTGGAGCAGAATGCGAAGAAAGCGTTGTCCATAGCGGACAGAGCCTATGTATTGGAGACGGGCACTATTTCGTTGTCGGGTGATGCGGATGAGCTGATGCATAATGAGGCGGTGAAGAAAGCGTACTTAGGAGAGTAGAAGCGGCTATATCCGGGCAGAAACCGAAAGAGACAAAATTGTACTTAGAACAAGTATAGTATAAATATAATTAGCTGGCTAAATTAAACAAAATTTAGCCGGCTAATTTGTTTGTTATATGCATATATTAATTTAATTTATTATATTATAATAAACATATATGATGGATTGGATTCGGGTGTCAAAGGGTGCCTTTTGACACCCGAATCTATATGTTAGCATGGAGGAGAGTATGGCTAAGACAGTTAAGTTAGAAGATATTGCGAAGGAAGTAGGAGTCAGTACCGTGACGGTTTCTAAGGCGCTGTCGGGGCAGAAAGGTGTCAGTGAAGAGGTGCGGGCGAAGATTAAGGCACTGGCAGATAAATTAGGTTATGTGCAGCCATCCAAAGCGAGAAGGAAGGGATCACGTAAAAGTTATAATATTGGACTGCTGATCGAAGAAAGTTATATGGATAAGTATGATTCCTTCTACTGGCAGATGTATCAGCAGATTGCGACGAAGGCCATGGCGTGGGAATGTTTTACACTGATGGAAATAGTAGGCAGACAATCGGAAGGCAGAGTGGAGCTGCCGAAGCTGATCAAAGAGCAGAGGGTGGACGGAGTGATCGTTCTAGGCAAGCTGCCGAAGCATTTTCTTGAAATGCTTAAGAGCAGCGCTAAGATCCCTGTTGTGTATATGGATTTTACGGATGAGGAGAGGAATGTGGACGCCGTTGTGTCCGACAGCTTCTACGGTGCTTATGAACTGACGAATTATCTGTTCAGTATGGGCCATGAGAAGATTGCGTACGTGGGAACGCTGCTTGCGACAACTTCCATTACGGACCGCTATCTGGGATATGTGAAATCCATGATCGAGCACGGTGTACCAATCAGAGAAGACTGGCGGATCGATGACAGGGATATACGAAGCGGTTATATTGACGAGGAGAATCTGTTACAGATTCCAAAGGATATGCCTACCGCATTTGTGTGCAACTGTGATCTGACGGCGGGCAAGCTGATCAATAAGCTGCAGGCACAGGGGTATCGCATACCAGAGGATGTGTCGGTGGTGGGATATGACAATTATATTTATCCCGGAATCTGCGATGTGGAGATTACTACGTACGAGGTAGATCTGGGAGAGATGGCCAAACGTGCCGTAGGCGTGCTTCTGGACAGATTACAGGATCATACTGTATACGCGGGCATCCATATCGTAGAAGGGCACTTGGTGATTAAGGATAGTGTACGGAGCATTTAGCGAAGCTCAGCTTTTCTTAAAATTTGTGTCAATTTTATGATAAATGAAACTGATTGCAAAGCACAGAACGCCGGATACGAAGAAACTGACGGCATTCTCAATGGTACTGTCATACTGGATGTCGATCATGATCAGCTTGACAATGCTGATCATAGATAAGACCAGGCCGTACAGGCGGAAGGTGATGTTGTTCCGATAGAATCCGATGATAATACTTAAGATGGCGAACAGTAGTAAGCTGATGCTGATCATATAATTGACCACGTCATAGGAATTCAGGACACAGACCATGAACACAGTATACTTGAATGCGATATAGTACCCCGATCTTTGGTCTCGGAGCAATAATCTGCGGGAGTTGATCAGGAACAGTAATGCGGTGATCATGATCGTGGCGGCTTTCCATGGACGACAGCCGATGCCGATACATCCTGCGATCATGAGTAGGGCGTTGATCACAAGAAGCATGTATTCGATCGGTTTTGAGGTGCCGAAATAGGATAGTCTTGTCAGAACCGGATGGATCAGCGCCAGGATAAAGAAGGAAATCAGGTTCGCTTTGATTGTGATATATTCTATGGTACGGATATGTTCCGCGTTATAGTCTCTCATGAACCGATAGGCGATGTCATGCACCAGAATAGCTAAGATCAGATTAATCAGGATATAGCCGATCGTCTTGAAGCAGGTCTGATCCGTTGTACGGCAGATGAACAGGAAGGTAAGGTATGTAATAGCGGTCATGATCAGATATTCGACATAGCGGTCCGGGAAAAAATTCGTGATCGTGAACGCTCTGTAACCGTTTGCGGCAGAGAGATTCGGAATAAGCAGTTCTACGGTAAATGCCAGACCGGCATACAGATACAGCTTCTTATCCTTTATTTTGCCATAGATCATAGCCGGTATGACAGTCAGATACGCATAAAGATGGTTCTGAATGAACGGATGGTTGTGACAGCCCAGATAGATCACGGCAAGAAAGAAGATTTCCGAAATAATCTCATATGCGGCATGCTTTTTATACACATAGAACAGCAGTGTGATCGCGGCAATGTACATGAATAGATAAGTAGTGTCTTTTGAAAAAAGCTCCGTCAGGTGGAACAGCCAGATGAAAGTGACGGAGTTTACTATGGTTAATAGCTGAAAGGCGATACCGTGGCGGTATTCTTCCCTATAAGAAAAATAGAATTCCGCCAGCATATAGAGCATGATAACTAAAATGTTGATGACTCTCAACTCGGTCGGTTTCATGAGTGCTAATCCCACCAGGAAAACGATCAGATTCATGGCTTTGCAGATGTGATTGCACAGATTCTGCATATAATTCGTACGATCCCTGCCGGCAAAGACAACGGCGGAGATAAAGTAGAAGACAGTCAGAACGAAATATTTTGCGGCATCGGCATCGTGGACGCACAGAGCCGTTCCCAGAATTGTGGCGATGAGGATGCCGGACTGGCCTATGATATGGAAGACCATGTTTTTCAGTCCGGGCAGATATTTCACCAGTACGGCCCAGACTAAGATCAGAATATATAATGTCATATCTCCGATTACCTTAAAATACAGATCGCTTAACAGCAGTGAAATGTATAGGGAACCGATACCGCAGCCGATCAATGCGGTGAAGAACTTATTCGTACGGTTCTTTCTGGATGGTATGTATCCGGCCGCTAATATGGCGAAGCTGATGACATACAGACCGATCAGCTTTATTGTGTCGGTCAGATAGGGCAGCATGAGTGTGGCAAAAATAATCAGGCTGATGAAGATCAGCACGGAGGCAAAGATACCCATAAAATTCCTGCCGAACAGTTTCTCATAGTCACGGGACTTAGACTGCTGTGCGGTGTCGGCAGTGGGAGCGTCCGTTGGAAACTTTGTCTGTTGAAATGCAGCCGGAGCCTGGGACTGTATTGCCCGTTGGGGCGCAGCCGGATACGGGGGCTGTGCAGTCTGTTGAGCCATAGCAGGGAAGGGAGATTGTACCATTTGTTGATCTATAGCCTGTGAGATGGGCTCCTGTATGTCGGAGGAGATTCCAGTAGACGGTCTGATTGGCTGCCCGCTTGACAACGGTGTGTGGTACGGAGAATTCTTCAATATCTGTAATTGATTGTTCAGATATTTTAGTTCCGTTTCAAAATAATTAATTTTATCCTGTCGTATAGCATAGCTTTGAAGATCATGGTTTTGATCTGCATACTTATAGATTAATTCGTTCAATTGTTTTCTTGCATTCAGCAGATCATTTTCAAATTCCAGAAGATCGGTTTCTCTTGGGTCCATATATATCCTCGTTTCTGCACGTGATTTGCCACAAGTCTGCATGGGCAGGGATATGTGCGCGATGATCCTCCCATGGGTATGGGAAGATGGTGGATAGGGGTTTTTGTTTTCATCATCGTATCATTGATGCGTGGGAACGTCAATGACATAGCAATTATGCCGATTGGTTAAGTCGTAGGCAGTGGACAGCTACATACTATCCAAATCAGAAAAAATAAAGCAGAAAAAATAAAAGAAAATTCTGTTGACAAGAGAGCGTTACTGGTATAAGCTAACAATAACGTTACTTAAGCTGGTAAAAATTTAAGAGTAAAAAAGTTAAAAAAGCAAAAGTAATCCGGTTAAAATCAAAGAAAACTAAGCAAAGGAGGTAAAAATTATGTTAAGGGATAAGAAGATCGGAATCAATATGCATACAGCGTATACAAAATCAGATTTTAATAAGGCGAAACATAAAATTACCTCCGCAAATAGAAGACCATGCTGAGTATAGGACTAAGACTGAACTGGTCAATATATGTGCGTAAGGCTTATTCAATGGCTGTGGTAATTTTACCACAGCCATTTTTTGCGCGAATAAGCAGAGTCAGGAAGCTTATAAGCCAGGCGTCATGCTAACATGTAAGCATGGCTTATAGGCTTCATGACGAGCAACGCGAACTTAGAATGCAAAGCATTCTAAGTCTGCTTATGAGGAATAGTCAGGAAGCTTATAAGTACAGGCGACATGCCTGCTATATACGGGGAGGAAAAGATGAAAAAAATATCGAGTTACATATGGGAGTACAGGATTCCATATCTGATTGCCATCGCGTCACTGTTGATTGCGGTTACGCTTGACATGATGGGACCGCGGCTGACGGCACGGGTAGTGGATGACGTTATTGTAGGCGGCAATATCGGAGAATTGAAATATCTGCTGCTGGGATTTCTGGGCATCGGCCTCGGAAGGTGCGTTTTTCAGTATGTGAAGGAATATACCTTTGACAAGAACGGCACGAAGATATCCGGTGATATGCGAAGAGATCTGTTCAGGCACATTCAGGGACTCAGCGCGGACTTCTTTGACAGAAATAATACGGGCGAACTGATGGCACGTGTAAAAGAGGATATAGACCGTATCTGGGATGCAATGAGTTATGTCAGCATGCTCTTGATTGAGGTAATCTATCACACGAGCATTATTCTGGTGTGCATGTATATGCTTAACTGGAAACTGGCGCTGATCCCTACGGCGGCAATGCTGCTCTGCGGCTTTATTGCGGTAATCATGGAGCGCAGGCTGGGAAAGGTCTATGAGGAGATCAGCGAGGAGAATGCGGTGCTCAACACGGTGGCGGAGGAGAACCTGGCGGGTGTGCGGACAGTGAAGGCTTTTGCCAGAGAGAAGTTCGAGATCGGCAAATTCCTGTCACATAATAAGAGGTACTATGATTTGAATATGGAACAGTCTAAGGTGTTCGTGCGGTATTATCCGTGTTTTTCTGTTGTGACTAAGGTATTGCCGTTATTGACTATTCTGGTCGGTGGCAAATTTGTCATAGACGGCGAGATGACGCTGGGGCAGCTGACGGCTTTCGTGGAGTATTCCACCAATATTGTATGGCCGATGG
>CAMWMS010000084.1 GCA_947175435.1 uncultured Lachnospiraceae bacterium
ATTCCAATTATCAGACGCAAAAAAGTGATGTCACTAGGGAAGTGCTGGTGATCAATTATTAGGTCTGTGACGGCATGACGGTATCTGAGAATCAAATTGACTTATGTCCAGCCGCCGTCCAGGATGACGACTTGGCCGGTCAAGTATGCCGGCGCATGAAGCAAAGAAACTACCATTTGAGCCACTTCTTCCGGCTGACCGATTCGGTCGGCCGGTATTTCATTTTTCAGAGCAGTCATATCTTCTTCGGTAAAGCATCGATTCATATCCGTATCAATCACTCCGCAGGCAATGGCGTTCACCTGAATGCCGCTGGGAGCCAGTTCCTTGGCGAGAGCCTTCGTGAAACTGTTGACACCGCCTTTGGAAGCGGAGTATGCGGTTTCCATAGAAGCACCCACGCTACCCCACACGGAGGAGATGTTGATGATCCTGCCGCTGTGCTTGCGCAGCATAAGCGGCACAGCCAGGCGGCTCATGTAGAAGAGGGAATCCAGATTAGTCTGCATAATCTGCCGCCAGTCATCGACGGACATCTCGTGCAGCAATCCCACATAGGAGATTCCGGCGTTGTTGACCAGTACGTCCAATGTGTTGACCTGTGCAAAAAGTTTCGCCACATCATCAGGGTTTCCCACATCCGCCGTAAACGGTGTGCAGCAGATACCGTACTGTCTTGAGAGATGCTCGGCTAATGCAGTCAGCTTATCTGTGGACTGCTTACAGACGAGATAAAGATGATAACCATCCTGTGCCAGATACTCTGCGATGGCGCGGCCGATTCCGCGGGAGGCGCCGGTGATCAGGGCATATTTTGGGGGAGAAATGAGTTCTTGTTGCATAATTTCGGGTTGATTCCTTTCTTTATTAGTATATGAAAGTGTTCCGTATTGTCCGCGCTGCCTGGTTTTATAAAAACGTGCATTTCGTGTTATAATGTTCTATTATATAGAAAAAAAGATAGAATGCAAAGACAGTTTGCGATTTTGTGGGTTATGTAAGCGCAGGAATGCATTGTTATTGTATAAGCGGGAAAGTGAAGCTTTACAAAAAGAAGAATGGAGGCAAGGGAAAAATGATATATGATCTGATCATAATCGGTTCCGGACCGGCAGGACTGTCGGCGGCAGTCTATGGCAGGCGTGCGGGACTGAATCTGCTAGTGATAGAAGAAAAGCCTATGAGCGGCGGGCAGGTACTGAATACTTATGAGGTGGATAATTATCTCGGTCTGCCTGGTATCAACGGTTTCGACATGGGTGTAAAATTCAAGGAACATGCGGATGCCATGGGTGCACAGTATAAGACGGCATCTGTCACGGCGATCGCTGACCGGGGAGAGGTCAAAGTGGTTACCACTGCCGATGGAACGGAATATGAAGCGAAAGCGCTGATCCTTGCTACGGGGGCGACACACAAGACGCTGGGGGCAGACGGAGAAGCGCAGTATGTGGGAAAAGGCGTATCTTATTGTGCCACATGCGACGGTGCCTTTTTTAAGGGAAGAGATGTGGCGGTAGTCGGCGGCGGCGACGTGGCTGTGGAAGATGCGATCTATCTGGCGCGGATGTGCAGGAAGGTGTATCTGATCCACAGGCGGGACAGTCTGCGTGCCGCCGGGAGCCTTCAGGACAAGCTGTTCAGCTCTGATCGTGTGGAAGTGTTATGGAACAGGACAGTGTCGGCCATCTGCGGTTCCGATCTGGTGGAGAGTGTGAAGCTGCGGCATGTAACGGAGCAGACGGAGGAAGTATTACCGGTAGAAGGCGTATTTATCGCAGTAGGCATGCAGCCTAACACGGCGGCATTCCGAGACAGCGTTCCCTGTGACGACGGGGGATATGTAATCGCGGGGGAGGACTGCGCCACACAGGTGCCCGGTATTTTCGCAGCGGGGGATATCCGTACGAAGCAGGTGCGCCAGATCGTTACCGCGGTAGCGGACGGGGCCTGCGCGGTTGCAGCGGCGGAGCGGTATTTAAATGGTACGCGCAGATGAAAGTTAATATCTACGGAACCGCGCTTTCGCTCCGCAAAAAGCGTAACGGACACTAGACTCGTAAAATACCTCGTCAAGTGCCGACGCTTTTTGAGGGGCTCCTTAAGATATTAACTTCCATCTGCGCTACGTATTGAATGATTACGAGTTTTGCGAAGCAAACCTCGCTAAGTTAATTTGCGCAGCAAATTTACTAAAGTTAATTTGCGTAGCAAATTTACTAAAGTTAATTTGCGTAGCAAATTTACTTTTGTTACAGTTGTGAAATTTTTGAGAATTTGTAGAAATAGCACAAGAAGTTGCGTAAATACGCGATTTTAGTGGTATATGCTGTAGTTGACAAAATAAATTTTCAATGCTATATTATACCCAAGATGTAACAATTTTGTAACAAATGAGGTAAGCTATGAAGAAAAAACACGTAAAAATGGCAGCATGTACAATGGCCGCGGTGCTTTCTTTTTCGGGCTTGGGACTTGAAGTAAACGCTTCGGGTAATGTGGGTTCCGTCCTGCCGTCATCGGGTATTGACTTTTCGCTGCAGAATGAAGATAAGTCCACTTCTCTTTCTTCCCTGCAGGAAGATTCCGAGAAGGAGGCGGCAAAGAATGAGGACGCAAGCGGAATCAGTGTAGGAAGCGTACAGGTCGGTGCATTTGCAGATATGGCGAGTACTGAAGACAAGGTTAGCACTGCTTCCAAGAAGATCGAAGATACGGTTGTTGTCAGCAAAGGATATACGGAAGACTTGAAGGAGGCAGCGAATATCGGGCTGTCGGAAGAGGAAGAAAGTTTTAAGAATCTGGTAATTGCGAAGGTTAATGACTATGTAAATGTCAGAGATCTTCCCAGTGAAGAAGGAAATATTGTAGGTAAATTATATGATAAATCTGTCGGTAACTATATTGAAGAGGTAGACGGATGGTATAAGATCAGTTCCGGTTCCGTGGAAGGTTACGTGAAAGGCGAGTTTTGCGTAACAGGAGATGACGCGGTTGATTACGCGAAGGAAGTCGGTATCCGTATCGCTACGGTTACGACGGAAACGCTGTTTGTACGTGAGCAGCCGGGCTTAGAGGAATCCATACTCGGTATGGTTCCGCTTGAAGCTGAGCTGATCGTTACGGAAGAGCTGGACGGATGGGTGAAGGTAAACATCGAGGAAGGTGACGGTTATGTGTCTACCGATTATGTGACCCTTTCCACCGAGTTCGTAAAGGCAGAGTCCATTGAAGAAGAGAAAGCAAGACTTGCAAAGGAAGCGGCAGCCACTAAAGCGGCACGAGAAGCAGCAAGCAAGAAGATGGCTGAGAATTCTTCTTCGGGAAGCAAGACCAATAGCGGTAAGACTTATGCAAGTCCTACCGGTAGTACGGGAGCTGACGTAGTAAAATTTGCAAAGCAGTTTGTCGGCAACCCTTATGTGTATGGCGGAACAAGTTTGACGAACGGCGCCGACTGCTCCGGATTCGTTATGAGCGTATACAGCAATTTCGGTGTGAGCCTGCCGCACTCTTCGGCAGCAGACAGAAATGTAGGTGCAGCTGTAAACGGTTTGGAGAATGCACAGCCGGGTGATATCATCTGTTATTCCGGACATGTGGGAATCTATGCAGGAGACGGACAGATTGTACACGCTTCTACGTCGAAGACCGGTATCATCGTTTCCAGTGCAACCTATCGTTCCATTCTTTCAATCAGAAGAATCTTCTAAAACTATATAAGATAGAGATCATAGAGGCGGCTGAGAAATCAGCCGCCTAATTTTTGCTTGCACTGCCAATGTTTTGTGTATCTTGTACAAAAAGAAAGGCTTGCCTTTTTTTCTATACTATGTGAAGAAATGGGTTATCCACATTACAAAAGGACATATTTCAGCGTGAAATGGATTTATGCACGGAGTTATCCACCTTATCCACAGATTTTTGACCGGATTGGTAATCTGCATTTATGGAAACCGAAAGAACGGACGTTTTGTGAAGTTGTTATGAAAAAACAATTTTGGGTAATAAACCAAAGAAAACCCTTGACTTTTGAGGTGTCAAAAAAGAAGAAACATGTCTTATGAATTGTTGCAACAAGTAGGACAAATATGCTATAATGACTATACAATAATCCAATGGAAGGGATGAGTGATATGAAATTTATAATTATTGGGAAAAATATTGATGTAACAGACGGCTTACGGGCAGCAGTGGAGGACAAGATCGGTAAACTGGAGAAATACTTTACCGAGGATACGGAAGTACATGTTACTTTGAGCGTCGAGAAGGACAGACAGAAGATAGAAGTAACGATTCCGATGAAAGGCAATATCATTCGTTCTGAGCAGGTCAGCAGCGATATGTATGTGTCCATTGATCTGGTAGAGGAGATTATCGAGAGACAGCTTAAGAAATATAAGAACAAACTGATCGACAAGAAGCAGGCAGGTTCTTTCTTTAAACAGGAGTTTATGGAGAAGGATTTCATGGAAGATGAGGATGTACAGATCATCCGCAGTAAGAAGTTTGATATCAAACCCATGTATCCAGAGGACGCATGTGTGCAGATGGAGTTGCTCGGACACAGCTTCTTCGTGTTCTGCAACGCGGAGACAGATCAGGTCAACGTAGTTTATAAGAGAAAAGGTAATACCTACGGATTGATTGAGCCGGAAGAATAAGGAGTCAACCATCACCCTGTCAGTAATGACAGGGTGATATTATTGTTCAGACCGTGCCATGCACTTGCAGCGCGATGTTGGAGTCAGTGAAAGAAGCAGATGCAATATTGCTTCTAAGTATGTATAATAAGCAGAGGAATATAAATTAAGATACGGGGTTCAGAAGGCAATGATATATTTGGCGATACTACACATAGCTGCCGTTTCGGTTTGTATTTTTTTTCTGGCATATCGCTTTCGGGTTAGGCCGGTGGAAATCATGCCGGTCTTTACCTGTGGACTTGTACTGCTTCTCTATGTGCTTGCGATGGCTGGGCGGCTGTCGTGGATCGACGGGATTGCGGTGTTGGCGGTGGTGTCGTTTGGCATTTGGCTGGTGAGCAGGCGGAAGGAACAGCGAATAGAGTTTGGCAAGGTATGCCTGAATAGTATGACAGAATCGTCATTTCTTACAGCCGTGTTTCTGCTGATGGTGGCAATGCTGTGTACATCGAGCAAAGTCGTAACATGGTGGGATGATATCAACTTCTGGGCGACAGACGTGAAATCATTGTATTTCTTAGACAGTTTTGCGAAGAAATATGCTAATGTGGCACCGGAATTCGGAGATTATCCGCCGGCAGCACAGTTGATTAAGTGGTGGTTTCTGCATTTGAATCCCCACGAATTTCGGGAAGGATTGGCGTTTGCCGGCTACTATGTGATGAATCTGGTGTTTTTGCTGCCGCTGCTTAGAGGAATAAAAGGCAGGAATGTGTTTGTGATGTTTTTCACGGCGGCAGCGTTGTGGTTTATGCCGAGTATAGCGGAGGTATATGGCTACGACGGTTTCTGCGCAGACCTGACTATGGCGTGTATCTACGGCGGTTTCCTGTACGCGGTGATCGATATGCCGCAGGGAGAAAGTAACTGGAGTTTGAGTTTTCGAGGCGAATCTCGTAGAGTAAATCTCGAAGAAATTTACTATTACGGAAAGCTGGGGCTCTATTTGGGAGTTCTGGTATTAGTCAAATCCATCGGTTTTGTCTGGGCGTTATTCGGCTTGATATTTATGTTATTGTATCAGCGCAGTGAAACCGTGACAGCAGATGGGCATAAATCGCGCGGATCGTCATCCGTGGCAGTTCACCATAAATTCCGGAGATTGTTATCCGTGGCGGCGGTGGCGTCAGTACCCGTGCTTACGGGCGGCAGTTGGATGGTCTTCTGCCTCATTATGCGGCGTGTAACGAAGACGACGGCTACGGCAGTGAAGTATATGACCACCGATGAGTACGGTATCTCCGGTTACACGGGAGAATTTGCAAGGGCTTTTCTGAAGGCATTCGTGAGTTCGCCCCTTCATAAGGAGAAGAGTGTTGTTATTGATCTGACACCGCTTGGTCTGTATCTGTGTATCTGTGTGCTTGTGATTCTTATGCGTCCGCTACTGTCCGGATGGCAGAGACGGGTCATATTATGGTTTAACGTGGTCAGCGGCGCGCTTTTCTATGGAATCATTTTTGTGGCGCATATCACGATCTTTGCTACGGAGACGCAGTATCTGGAAGCGGCGGGGATGATCTCGTCCATCGAGCGCTACGGGGCACCTTTTACCATTGGCACGCTACTGTTCCTGGCAGGTATATGGCTGAATCGGGGAGATATGATATTTCAGAGTGAAAAGCTGCCGGCCTTCATACGAAAATACGGTGTATACTTGTGCTTTATCCTTTTTGTGGCATTGACAGCGGGCTATCGGGTTGGGTATCATGGTCTGGTCGGCTATCGACAGGAGACAGAGGCAAAACTTGCCGAACGAGCAGAGATGATCGGTACAGATGAGGCGAAATTTTTGGAAACAATACGGATTCTCGAAACGGACACGGGTGTGAGAGTGTGTTATATCCGCAGAGGCGATGCGCCCCGCTGGGTGAATAACAGTTATACGGCTTATGAGGCTTCTCCGATATCGGTAGTGTACAAGAGCGTCAACTTGGATGATGCGCCCACGGAATGGATGGTGCAGGAGATCAGATCCTCCCATGCCGCCTATCTCTATGCGGAGGATACGGAAGCGGACGCAGGTGTGGTTTTCGATAAGATTACGCGGGAGGGTGCCTTTGCCTGCGGTGTATTGTACCGCATCGAAGATGATGGTGTGAATATGGAACTGACACGCGTGTCAAAAAAAGTGGCTGAAAAAATATTGTAACTATTCAGAAGATGCTTCCGCGAGGTGTTTTTTGTGAGTGAAGCGTAAGCGGAAGTCACAGAAAACCCGAGGTACATATGCGCGAAATTATGCAGAATGCATAATTTCTGTGCATTCTCATAACTGTGAAGAACGAAGTTCTGAACAGTTATGAATGTTTGGACTAAGAAGGAGAACGGGAAATGGCTTCTTACTATGATATACCGGTGATCATACCGGCGTATGAACCGGACGAAAAGTTGATTACACTTCTTCGCGCACTTAAGGAGACAGGAATCCGTCACGTGATTGTGGTGGACGATGGCAGCGGGGAGTGTTATGAGAAGCTTTTTGCACAGGCGGAGGCGGTGGATAACTGTACCGTGCTGCATCATGCCGTGAATCTGGGTAAAGGCCGTGCGCTTAAGAATGCGTTCAATCATTGCCTGTGGGTATACGGCGACGCTGCGGGCTGTGTGACGGCGGACTCCGACGGACAGCATACGCCGGAGGATATTCTGGCATGCATGCGTAAGCTGTGGGAGAATCCGACGGCACTGATATTGGGATGCAGGGATTTCGATGCGCCGTCCGTTCCGGCAAGGTCATCTTTTGGCAACAAGTGTACGAGGAAAGTATTCCGGTATCTTTTGGGATTATCCGTCTCGGATACCCAGACCGGACTGCGGGCGATTCCGGCTTTTTTCATGAAAGAATTGATGCAGGTAAAAGGGGAGCGGTTCGAGTATGAGACCAATATGCTGATCGAGACGAAGAATCTGAACATTCCGATTGCAGAAGTGCCGGTGGAGACGGTTTACATCGAGGAAAACAGGACAAGCCATTTCAATCCGATCAAAGATTCCGTGCGGATCTATCTGATGTTCGGGAAGTTTCTGTTCTCGTCGCTCTCATCAAGCGTGCTGGATCTGTTACTTTTTCACATGTTCTGCATGATGTTTGAACCGCTTGGAGAGGCGGTGCGCGGCATTCCGTATATTGTGGCGGCGACCGTGTGCGCACGGGTGATTTCCGCCGTATATAATTTCCTGATCAATTATAGGGTCGTATTTAAGAGTAAGGGAAATCTTGCGGTCACCGCGGGCAAGTACTGTCTGCTGGCCCTCTGCCAGATGTTTTGCAGTGCTTTTCTTGTAAATGCATTATATGGTCTGATCGGCGGAACGGAAGTGCTTGTCAAGATGCCGGTGGACATCCTTCTTTTTTTCTTAAGCTTTGTGATTCAGAGGGAATTTGTATACCGTTTCAAGAGTTAACGTGGCTGCCTTTCCGGCAGAATAAGTTCAACGATACGTCCAAACCCCGCGGGCTGTCATAACCCGTGGGGATTTTTCATATACATAACCATAAATTTGCCCGCATTGGCACAAGGCATAGATGTTCAGAACAGGGGTATTTCAATGCCACTTGCTATTGAAAACGGGCAGCAGTGACATATGGAGTGTATATGGGGATAGAGAGAGACGGTAGAAAAGTCAGGAAAATTAAAGATCACAGCGGCGGCAGAGGCAGAAACAGGTATGGAAGTGTTGGAAAGACAGGCAGCAGGATCGGATATGCCATACGGATCGAACTGCTCCTGTTGATTGCACTGGGCTGCGTGGCGATCACCAAAGAACTGACAGGCAGGTGGCAGGGTTCGGAGAGCGTACGGGAGGAAGCATGGCGGACGTCGGATGCCGGTGAGGCAGTCGAGGTGACGGCGGATGGCAATTTCATTAAATGGGTGGAGTTTAACGTGACCTGTGAGGCGATGGCGGCAGCCTACGATCTGGACGTGGAATCTTATGAAAAAGATGTGCACCTTAACTGGATCGAGCTCCTTGCCTATGTGGGCGCAAGGACGGGAGGTAAATTCGATAAGAACAGCGTAAAGAAGATCAACGAGACGGCCAGGCAGCTGACCAAAGGTGAGACAACCATGGAAGAGCTGACGAAGGATATGGAGTATTACGACTATTATCTGGAGGCATACACGGCAGTGCTCGGCGGGATGGTGGGCGAGTTTTCCTTACGGGAGGAAAATCAGTGGAACCGTTATTACGGGCTGAAGGCCTTTTCACCGATTGCAAAAGGCTTTGACTACAGCCATTATGACGATTTCGGAGCTTCCAGAAGCTATGGCTATTCCAGACCGCATCTGGGTCATGATATGATGGGCATGATCGGCACGCCGATTATCGCCATCGAGTCCGGCGTCGTGGAGGCGCTCGGCTGGAATCAATACGGCGGCTGGCGTATCGGCATCCGCAGCTTCGACGGCAGCAGATACTATTATTATGCCCATCTGCGCCAGAATTACCCGTATGCAGAAGGGCTTGAGGAAGGCAGTGTGGTCACGGCGGGGGACGTGATTGGCTATATGGGACACACCGGTTACAGCACGAAAGAAAATGTCAATAATATCGAGACGGTACATCTACACTGGGGACTTCAACTTATTTTCGATGAATCCCAGAAAGAAGGAAATAACGAGATCTGGGTGGACTGCTATGAGCTGACCAAATTCCTCTACCGCAACCGCAGTGAGGTGGCAAAAATCGAGGGCACAAAAGAGTGGAAACGTACCCGTGAAATGGCAGATCCCGAGGTAGAAAAACATTGCAAAAAGGATACCTCTATGCTACAATAGGAGAAGCGGACAATGATAAAAAAATAACAATCGTTGTCACTCTCGGAATTCAAAGATCTATCTAACAATTATACCACAATGGAGGGAAAAAAGATGGCAAAAAAAGTTGTTTTGGCAGGTGCTTGCCGTACGGCTATCGGTACTATGGGCGGAGGCTTAAGCACGACTCCGGCAGCAGAGCTTGGAGCAATCGTAATTAAGGAAGCGTTGAACAGAGCAGGAGTAGCGCCCGATCAGGTTGACCATGTTTACATGGGATGCGTTATTCAGGCAGGACAGGGTCAGAACGTGGCTCGTCAGTCCTCCATCAAAGCGGGAATTCCGAATGAGGTTCCGGCGGTTACCATCAACGTAGTGTGCGGTTCCGGTCTGAACTGTGTCAACATGGCGGCACAGATGATCCAGGCAGGCGATGCCGATATCGTTGTTGCAGGCGGTATGGAGAACATGTCCATGGCTCCTTACGCAATGATGCAGGGACGTTACGGTTACAGAATGAATAACGGTACTTTGGTAGATACCATGATCAAAGATGCATTGTGGGACGCTTTCAATGATTATCATATGATCAAGACTGCAGACAATATCTGTGAAGAATGGGGACTGACTCGTGAAGAATTGGACGAGTTCGCATTAAAGAGCCAGCTCAAGGCTGAGGCAGCTCAGAAGAGCGGCGCTTTTGACAAAGAGATCGTACCTGTTATGGTTAAGAAGAAAAAAGAAATGGTTGAGTTCAAGGTTGATGAGGGACCGAGACCGGGTTCCACGATCGAAGGACTTCAGAAACTTCGTCCCATCAATCCCGATGGATTTGTTACCGCAGGTAACGCTTCCGGTATCAACGACGGTGCGGCAGCAATCGTTGTGATGAGTGAAGAGAAAGCTAAAGAATTAGGCGTTAAGCCGATGGCAACATTCGTAGCAGGCGCTTTGGCAGGATGCAGACCTGAGGTTATGGGTATCGGTCCTGTTCCGGCTACTAAGAAAGTTATGGAGAAAGCTGGCTACAAGATCGAAGACTTCGATATCATCGAGGCAAACGAGGCATTTGCAGCACAGTCCGTAGCAGTAGGTAAAGAACTCGGTATCGATGTAGACAAGCAGCTTAACCCGAACGGCGGCGCGATCGCACTGGGCCATCCGGTAGGCGCTTCCGGATGCCGTATCCTTGTAACACTGCTGCATGAGATGGAAGCTAAGGACGCTAAGAAGGGTCTTGCGACACTGTGTATCGGCGGCGGTATGGGATGTGCAACCATCGTTGAGAGAGATTAATGTTACTGTTTACATGTTGCTATAGGTGACGCCCGAACAGATAGAAAATTCTCCGTCGGCTCGCTTTTGCTCCTTTCACAGCGCAGCAGACACTAAGCTCGTGGAAAACCTCGCTAAGTGCTGGTCGTTTTAATCCGAAGGATTTAAACATGTGCTAGGGCCTCCATGAGAATTCTCTATCTATTCAGGCTGATTATTGGCGTATGTGGGAAGTAACCAGTTAATTATGAATAATGAAACATATTTAGAAGGAGACAGATACAATGGAATTTGTATTATATGAGGTTAAAGGACAGGTCGGTATTATTACGATCAACCGTGAGAAGGCTTTAAACGCTTTGAATTCTACCGTGCTGGACGAGCTGAATGAGACTTTGGACGGCGTGAATCTGGATGAAGTAAGGTGCCTGATCTTGACAGGCGCAGGCCAGAAATCCTTCGTGGCGGGTGCTGATATCGGCGAGATGAGCACACTGACCAAGGCAGAGGGCGAGGCTTTCGGTAAGAAGGGTAACGATGTGTTCCGTAAGTTAGAGACATTCCCGATTCCCGTTATTGCGGCAGTAAACGGATTTGCACTGGGCGGCGGCTGTGAGATCTCCATGAGCTGTGATATCAGAATCTGTTCCGATAACGCGGTATTCGGTCAGCCTGAGGTTGGTCTCGGTATTACACCGGGATTCGGCGGCACACAGAGACTTGCCAGAATCGTAGGACCGGGCATGGCGAAGCAGATGATCTACACGGCAAGAAATATCAAGGCCGACGAGGCTTTGAGAATCGGTCTTGTGAATGCTGTATATCCGCAGGAAGAACTGATGGCAGCGGCTGAGAAGATGGCATCCGGTATTGCTAAGAATGCACCGATCGCTGTTCGCAACTGTAAGAAGGCAATCAACGACGGCTTAGAGGTTGGCATGGATGAGGCAATCGTGATCGAAGAGAAGCTGTTCGGTGACTGCTTCGAGACAGAAGACCAGAAGTACGGTATGGCATTCTTCCTTGACAAGAACAAGGAAAAGGTGAAAGAGCCTTTTAAGAACAAATAATATTAAATAAATAAGGAGGACTTACAATGAAAGTAGGTATTATCGGTGCGGGAACGATGGGTTCCGGTATTGCACAGGCATTCGCTATGACAGACGGATATGAAGTTTGCCTCTGCGATATCAAAGAAGAGTACGCAGAAGGCGGCAAGGCAAAGATTCAGAAGAACATGAATTTCCTTGTCGGCAAAGAGAAGATCACACAGGAAAAAGCTGACGAGATCATGGGTAAGATCACAACCGGCTTAAACGGCATCTGTACAGACTGCGACCTGATCGTAGAGGTTGCACTTGAGAAAATGGAAATCAAGCAGTCTATCTTTAAAGAGCTGATGGGTATCGTTAAGAAAGATTGTATGTTTGCTTCCAACACATCCTCTCTTTCCATCACCAAGATCGGAGAAGGCTTAGACAGACCGATGATCGGTATGCACTTCTTCAATCCTGCTGACAGAATGAAACTGGTAGAGGTTATCAGAGGCGAGAATACTCCTCAGGAGATGGTAGACAAGATCACGGCTATCGCTACAGAGATCGGCAAGACTCCCGTACAGGTTAAGGAAGCTCCCGGTTTTGTTGTAAACAGAATCCTGATCCCGATGATCAACGAGGCGATCGGCGTATTGGATGCCGGCACGGCTTCCGCAGAGGATATCGATGTTGCTATGCAGCTCGGCGCTTCTCATCCGATGGGACCGCTTCACTTGGGCGATCTGATCGGTCTGGATATCTGCCTTGCGATCATGGAAGTTCTCTACAATGAGACTAAGGATGAGAAATACGCTCCGCAGCCGCTTCTGAAGAAGATGGTTGAAGAGAAGAAACTCGGCAGAAAGACCGGCGTAGGATTTTTCGACTATTCAAAATAATAAATAAACATGGAGGAATAAAAAACAATGAATTTAAGTTTAAATAAACAACAGTAAATGGCACTGCCGGTATTAAAAAGTTGAGATGAAA
>CAMWMS010000085.1 GCA_947175435.1 uncultured Lachnospiraceae bacterium
CTTCGTCAGATAATCCGCTACTTGTCCCTCATCGCTCCAGTCGCTGATTTTCTGTTTCATTTCCTCGAACATCCGGACAACCTTAATGTTGGCGCCGCCGTGCCGGGGTCCCTTCAATGATCCGATTGCAGCGGCGATGACCGAGTAGGTATCCGTCAGTGAGGAAGTAACAACATGGGTCGTGAAACTGGAGTTGTTACCGCCGCCATGTTCCATGTGCAGGATCAGGGCAATGTCAAGTATCTTAGCCTCCAACGGCGTATACTTACTGTCGGGACGCAGGATATGCAGGATATTCTCTGCATTGGAGAGCTCCGGTCGGGGTTGATGTATGTAAAGACTCTCCCCGTTATGATAGTGGCTGTATGCCTGATATCCATAGATGGACAGCATAGGGAACAGAGCAATTAACTGCAGACATTGACGCAGTACGTTAGGCAGGGAGGTATCGTCCGCCCTGTCGTCATAGGAATAGAGAGTAAGCACACTCCTTGCCAGCGTATTCATCATGTCGTTGCTGGGCGCCTTCATAATAATATCGCGTACAAAACTGGTAGGCAGGGAGCGGTAGCTCGATAACAGGCGGGAGAATTCCTCCAGCTCTTTACGGTCCGGCAGTTTATTAAAGAGAAGCAGATAAGCCACTTCCTCGAATCCGAAGCGGTTCTCTGCGGCAAATCCATCGACGAGGTCTTTGACGTTATAGCCGCGGTAGAAGAGTTTCCCGTGGGTGGGAACCTGTACGCCGTCTACAATTTTATTTGCGCGCACATCGGAAATGTTGGTAAGTCCCGCCAGAACGCCTTTACCGTTTAAATCGCGCAGTCCGCGCTTAACATCATATTTTGTGAATAATTCGGTATCTATAATACCGGCTTGCGCGCTCATGTCTGCAAGTCGTATGATCTCAGGTGTAATTTCAGAAAAACTGTTATTTTGTTCCATGAATAGGTGCCTCCTTTCATCTTCTTCATCATTCTCATCTTCATTTTCATACTCGTACTACATTATCATAACATGAACAAAAAGCACGAGACAAGAAAAAACGTCTATTTAAGAAAGTTTTAACATTATTCAAAGATTGTTCATATATTTACAAATATTGGTTCTTGTACGGTTAATATGAAAGTTTTTCTTTGACTGGAATTTTTGTAAGGATCGTATTACAATAATGTGAAAAGAACAGTGGCAGAGAGGAGCGGATATAAAGTATGGATAAAACAGAAATATTAAAACGTGTGGATCACACCCAGTTGAAGGCTTATGCCACGTGGGAGGATATCGTGAAGCTGTGCGATGAGGCGATTGCAAATGAGACGGCTTCCGTCTGTGTGCCGCCCACATACATTAAGCGGATTCATGACACTTACGGGGATAAGATCAATATCTGTACGGTGGTGGGTTTTCCGTTGGGATACTCGGTGACGGAAGCTAAAGTTGCGGAGACGAAACAGGCAATCGCTGACGGTGCCCGAGAGATCGATATGGTGATCAATATCAGTCATGTGAAGAACGGCATGTGTGATGCGGTGGAACAGGAAATCCGCGCACTCAGGGAAGTCTGTAAGGATCATATTCTGAAAGTGATTATCGAGACTTGTTATCTGACGGAGAAAGAGAAGATCGCTATGTGTAAGGCGGTGACTGACGCGGGAGCGGACTATATTAAGACATCCACCGGCTTCGGAACAGGCGGCGCTACGATAGAAGATATCCGTCTTTTTAAACAGTATATCGGAGAGGACGTTAAGATCAAGGCGGCAGGCGGTATTTCCACATTGGAGGATCTGGAGGCATTTATGGCGGAAGGATGTGACAGGATCGGAACTTCCAGAGCGGTAGGGCTGTTACAGGAATAATTGGGGAATTTCTCCATGGAAATGGATTTCATTATTGACTTTTATTGGTGGTTTTGAGATAATTAGAGCGGTGTACGGTAGCCCGTACATATCATGCATGTGGCGGAAGATATAGTATCTTTCGTTAAATAATACAATTTTAAGGAGGAGAACATAATATGGCAACAAAAGCGTATTATCCCATTTCCGAGATCGGCGCCGGCAAGGTTGGTTTTTCCAAGACCCGTTCCATCATTGAGGCGGCATTCTACGGAAACAACGTAGTAAAGGTTAACACATTAAGAGAAGCTTATGAATTAGCTAAAAATTCACCCGGTACGGTTGTAACGGATATGCCGGTTAAGAGTGGTGAGACATTCGGTCTTCCTGCTGACGCAAAGGTTCTTCTGTTTAACGATGGCGCTGTAACCGGTCGTTATGCAGCAGCACGCCGTATCAAAGGCGAGCCCGGCGTAGACGCTGTAAAGCTTGACAAGGTAGTTATGGACGCGATCTATGAGACACGTTGGAAAACAATGTATCATGCAGAGTGTTTCGTAGGTCTTGATCCTGAATTTATGGTAAAAGCTCACCTTCTGATTCCAGAAGGAGAGGAGAACTTACTGTACAACTGGATGATTAACTTCCAGTATATGTCTGACGAGTACGTTAAGATGTACAAGAACTCCAAACCTGTAGGCGATGGCAAAGAGCCTGATATCTATATTTTCTCCGATCCCCAGTGGGCTCCTCATGAGGCTCCTGATGTAGACTACAGCTGCTTAAGCGATCCTCTTACACTTTGCTATTTTGATACCAATGAGAACTGTGCAGCTATCCTTGGTATGAAATATTTCGGTGAGCATAAGAAAGGTACACTGACAATGGCATGGGCGCTTGCTAACAGAAACGGCTACGCTTCCTGCCACGGCGGACAGAAAGAGTATCTGCTTAAGGACGGTTCTAAGTTCGTTGCATCCGTATACGGTCTGTCAGGTTCCGGTAAGTCCACATTGACACATGCTAAGCACGGCGGCAAGTATGAGATCAAGGTACTTCATGATGACGCTTTCATCATCAACACAGATACCTGTGCATCTGTAGCGCTTGAGCCTACTTACTTCGATAAGACAGCAGATTATCCGACAGGCTGTCCTGATAATGAGTATCTGTTATCCGCTCAGAACTGCTCTTGTACAATGGACAGCGAAGGCAAGATCCAGCTCGTTACTGAGGATATCAGAAACGGTAACGGTCGTGCGATCAAGTCCAAATTATGGTCTCCTAACCGTGTAGATAAGATCGATGCTCCGGTTAATGCGATCTTCTGGATCATGAAAGATCCTACGATCCCGCCGGTAGTTAAATTAAAAGGTGCAGCGCTTGCTTCCGTTATGGGCGCTACTCTGGCAACCAAGACATCCACAGCAGAGCGTGTTGCAGCAGGTACAGACCTTAACGCAATCCGTATCGTGCCTTATGCTAACCCGTTCAGAACCTATCCTCTGGTTAACGACTATGATAAGTTCAAGAAGTTAGTAGAAGAGAAGAACGTAGCTTGCTATATCGTTAATACAGGTGATTTCATGGGCGAGAAGGTTAAACCTGCAGATACCCTCGGAATCCTTGAGACGATCGTAGAGGGCAAGGCTCAGTTTGAGCAGTGGGGACCTTTTGAAGACATCGAGATCATGAACACATGGGATGGCCAGACAGAGGGCTTCAAGAACTTCAAGGCAGACCTTGGCGATGCTGATTATAAGGCACAGCTCAAGAGCGCTATGGAGACCCGTGTGAAAGCAGTAGAAGATTTTGCAACCAAGAAGGAAGGCTATGATAAACTTCCGGATGAGGCACTGGATGCACTTAAGAAATTGGTTGATGTACTGAACTAATCATAAATAATCGACTGAAAAGATTATGACTGACAAGGGGTATTAACATACCCCTTGTTGCTTTTTTACAAATTGCAAATATTATAGAACTTTTATATAATTAAGATAAAAGGGGCTTATGATGTACGGAGGGATTACTATGTATCATTGTAAAGTATGTTTTTATCTGATAGGGGAATCAGATCATTTGTTTAAAAATTTGAAAGAAATGCCGCCGCTTCCGCATTTTACGCATGAGTTTACGGAAAGTGCGAAGCCGGAAGAAGCACGGGTGGAGCAGGCGGATGTGATCGTGATAGATTTGAGCGGAATGGATGCGGAACAAACTCTTAACGTTCTGTCTGCTCATAAGAGAAAAGAAGCAGAGTTGATTCTGCTTGCACAAAAAGAGCAGATTCATACGCTCATGGCACAGAAGAGTATAAAGAATACGGAGACAGCGGACAGGCAGATGTCTTTGGATGTGACTGATATATGGACGATGCCGCTTTCCGATGAAGAGGTACGGTTCAGGTTTGGTAAATGGCAGCAGAACTATAAGATGGGCAAGGACTTCTGGCAGAACAGAAATTATTTGGATACCATGATTAACAGCGTTCCGCATTTGGTCTGGTTTAAGGATAAAGAAGGTGCTCATATGAAAGTAAATGACTACTTCTGTAAGGCTGTCAACAAGACCATGGAACAAATAGAAGGACGTGGACATTACTATATCTGGGATATTGATCCGGAGGAGTACGCCAAGGGAGAATTTATCTGTATGGAGTCGGAATATGAGGTCATGGAAAAGAGACAGACCTGTGTTTTTGATGAGAATGTTAAGATCGGTGATAGCATGAGACAATTAAAGACATATAAGGCTCCGCTGTTTGATTTAGATGGGAGCGTTATGGGGACAAGCGGTGTTGCGATTGATGTAACGCAGGAACGGATATATGAGCAGATGATCATTAAAAATGCGAATACGGATTTTCTGACCGGACTCTATAACAGAAGATATGTATATGAGTATATCGATCAGATGGACGAGGGACCTCTGACGATATTCGGTATTGATCTGAATAAATTTAAAAGCATCAATGATACTTATGGACATCAGGAAGGAGACCGGGTTCTCGTGCTTACAGCCGATGTGCTTCGAAGCAGTATGCCGGAAGCTTTGATTGCAAGAACCGGCGGAGATGAATTCCTGATCGTTATGACCGGAGAACGTACGGAACAGGAGATTGAAGAGACAAGAAAGAGGATTGAAGAACAGGTTGATCAGGCCTACGCGAAAGAAGAGAATTTCCGTGAGATATCCGCAAGTGTCGGCGCTGCGCATTCATCTGAGGGTAAAGCGTCTTTTGACAGACTGTTAGGAGAGGCAGATGCTCTTATGTACCGCGAGAAGGAGAGAAAAAGATAAACAGCAAAATAACCTGTTTTGGGAGAAAGTAAATGCACTATAACTGCCTGATCGTAGATGATGAAAAAGAACTGGCACAGATGACCTGTGAATATTTTAACCTCTTTGATGTGTCCGCTGTTTGGACAGATACGGCCAAGGGCTGTGAGCAGATGATGGATGCACACAGTTTTGACTTGATTTTGTTAGATATTAACCTGCGGGAGGAGAGCGGTTTTCAACTGTGTAAGAAAATCAGGGATATTTCAAACATTCCGATTCTTTTTATCAGTGCGAGACAGAGTGATGAAGATATATTGGTGGCACTGAATATCGGTGGTGATGATTATATTAAGAAGCCGTATACCTTAAGTGTGCTTTTGGCGAAGGTAAAGGCTGTGTTGAAGCGTGTGAACACAAGTATCATAGCAGGGACAGATTTCAATAAAGAGGAACAGACGGAGCCGGATGAGGGGTATAGGGAGCGTCAAATTAAGAGTTGCGGTAAGATCCGGCTGGACGAGGCAACCATGCGGGTGAGAGTGGGCGAGCGGGAAGTGCAGCTTAAGGCAAAAGAATTTAAGCTGTTTTCCTGCCTGTTTGATCATCGCGGCACGATTGTAACGAAGGATGTTTTATTCGAGACAGTATGGGGAGATACTTTCTACAGTGACGGCACACTGAATGTTCATATCCGCAGACTGCGGGAGAAGCTGGAAGAGAATCCGAACGAACCGGAATTGATCAAGACTGTGTGGGGAACGGGATACATATTGGATATAAATGAAAAATAAGGTGGAATTAATAAATGAAAATCAGGCAGATCACAGCGGGAATTACCATATGTATTCTCGCTTTTATTATGATTACGGTCACACAGATGCAGAAAGACGGTGAAGAATATATTCCGGATATGGTCTGGTATAACGGAGAAGTTAGAGCGATCGAAAATGAGTTGGAAAAAGGGACTGCGAGGGAAGTAATCGAGAAAGAGCATGGGTGCAGTCTGCTCTTCACGGCAGATGTGGATTATCAGGGCAGATTAAATGAGTACACGATGGATAACAGTATGATCATAGATTTATATGTAAATGATAGTTTTACGGGTGATGCACTGGAAGGTGTGTTTGCGGGCAAGGCAGTCTGGCAGACGAAGAAGGAGCGTTATGATATACTGCGGGACAGGTTGCAATGGGAAGTGATTGTATTCGGGATACTTCTATTGCTTTTAATATATGTGGTATTGATGATATTATATCTGAATTACATCAGGCCGTTTCACACATTACAGGAGTTTGCGGCACAGGTGGCCAAGGGCAATCTGGAACTGGCACTACCCATCCATAAGAACAATTTCTTCGGTATATTTACAGAGAGTTTTGATTTGATGAGACAGGAGTTGAAACGGGCGAGGGAAAGTGAGTATCAGGCGAATATCAGTAAGAAGGAGCTGATTGCTGAACTTTCCCACGATATCAAAACACCGGTGGCAACCATCAAGGCAACCTGCGAGGTTCTGCAAGTGACAGAACAGAAGGAGGATACGCTTCGCAAGGTCGGCGTCATTGCAGGTAAGGCGGAGATGATTGACAATCTGGTAGGCAATATGTTTCACGCGACGATGGAAGAACTGGAAGTACTTAAGGTAGAGCCGGTTGAAGAGAGCTCTCTAATCATCCCGGAGATGTTTCATGACTTCAAATATTACGGACAGATCACGCTGGAAAACGATATCCCGGAATGCCTGTTGTACTTTGATAAATTGAGATTGCAGCAGGTGCTGGATAACATTATTAATAATTCCTATAAATATGCAGGAACGGAAGTAAAGGTACGATTCATTGAAAGCACAGATGGTATCATAATTAAGATTAGAGATTTCGGACAGGGTACCACTGAAGATGAACTTGCGCTAATTAAGGAGAAATTCTATAGAGGAAACAACACGGAAGGAAAGTCCGGTTCCGGTCTGGGACTGTATCTCGCCGATAATTTCATGATACAAATGGGCGGAGAGCTGGAATGCTATAACGAGGATGGATTTGTGGTGGAGTTATTTTTACGTAGAGTTTAGAAACAGTTAAGAAACAGACAGGGAATGGGAAAAGATTTTTGCTCGGACTCCCGCTATACTTGTATGCAGATGGGAGGTAATGATGAAATGAAAACAATTTTACAGGCAAAAGATTTATGCAAAACTTTTTCCAACGGCAGTGTGCAGCAGCATGTCCTGCGGAATCTTAATTTGGAGATTAAAGAGGGTGATTTTGCGGTGATCATGGGCAGTTCCGGTTCCGGAAAGAGCACCATGCTCTATTCACTGTCCGGAATTGACAGACCGACGTTAGGACAGGTCATGTATGAGGGAGAAGATATCTCTAAATACAGTAATGACAAGCTGGCGGTATTTCGCAGAAATCATTGCGGATTTGTTTTTCAGCAGAATTATCTGAATGATACCATGGATGTGCTGGATAATATTATGGTGAGCGGACTGCTTGTAAGTAAGAACAGAAAGCAGATCGCGGAACGGGCGAAAGAGCTTCTTCTGGCAGTAGGATTGACGGAGGAAGTTTTTCATAAGTTCCCGACACAGCTTTCCGGAGGGGAGGCGCAGAGAGTAGCGATCGTGCGCGGACTGATCAACGAACCTCAGATATTGTTTGCGGACGAACCTACAGGAGCGTTGAATTCCCGTAATACGGAGAATGTGCTGGATGTGATGACGAATTTTCATGAGAACGGACAGACCATCGTCATGGTAACTCATGATATGCGGTCCGCCAGAAGAGGAAACCGTATTTTATATTTGAAAGACGGCGTTATTACCGGAGAACTCGACCTTGGAACATACCGGAGCGGGGACAGGAAACGGCATGACATGCTCCGTGACTTTTTACAGGGAATGGGGTGGTAAGTATGTATAAAATGTTATTTATTGCCCGCAATAATCTTGTAAGAAAGAAAAGCGATGTGATTACGCTGATCATTTTGATCATGCTCTCCACACTGCTTTTGTATGTCAGTATTTCGGTTTTAAGGCGCACTCCTCAGGTGATTGATACGGTATGCGATGAGGTGAACGCGGCGGATGTTTTCTTCGCTTCGCCATGTCCTAAGGTCGGGGAGATCAAATCGGTTCTGAACAGTATGGAGAATATAAGGCAGATAGAATGTTCGGAAGGTGTGGAGCTGACGGCAAAGTACCATAAGGAAGGCATGGAAGAGAAGGAGAGCGTCTTTCTGATCGAACCTATTGAAACAGTAGGAGAGGTTTGTAAGATTCCGGATGTCAGGGATAGCAAGAAATATCAGACTATATTATTGCCCTATTATATGATGGCAGGAGAGAATATTGCCGAGGGAGATCATCTGTATCTGACTCTGGGAGATACGGAGTATAAGTTTGAAGTGGGCGGATTTGCGGAAGATCCGATGTTTTCAACGCCGCTTAATATCAATGTATTCCGGTGTTATATCACAAAAGAATGTTACAAGGACATTCTGGATGCGGAACCGAAAGTGCGGGAGCTGATCACCTATATCTATAAGATTAAGGCCGATGATAAAATCAGTTCGCGGGATTTTGCGGCCGAGATGTCGGGCAGGTTGTCACAGAAGGTGCCGGAGCTTGCGGACTATATGAATCTAGCGATCAATATCGAGATGATGAAAGTAGGCGTGTCGTTTCTGTCAAACATCGGTATGGGTATCATGCTTGTTTTTTCGGTGATTCTGATCTGTATCGCGCTGATCATTGCATGGTGCAGTATTAAGAATTTCATAGACGGCAATCTGAAGAATTTGGGAATCCTTATGACCTCCGGTTATACGAAGAGGCAGTTAATGGGAAGTACCTGTACGGAAATGCTTCTGCTGTCGGTGACCGGAGCATGTTTAGGGCTGATTGTGGGCGGTCTTTTGAATAAAGCGGTGGGAACACTTATGTCTTCTCTTATTGGGCTTAGATGGAATCAGCCTTATGATGGTTCTACGGCAGTGTCGGTATTTGTGCTTGTGAATGTGGTGGTTCTTTTGGTTACTATGCTTTCCGGCAGGATCTACGGCAGGATAGAAATATTGGAAGCGCTCCGTGGCGGAATCAAAACCCATAATTTCCGCGGAAATCCCATGCCGCTTATCAAATGTCCTCTGCCGCAGCCGCTTGCTTTAGGTATCAAAAACATACTTGGTGAGAAGAGGAAAAATGCGGCGATCATGGGTGTTGTGATTCTGCTTGGATTTGCCAGCAGTATCGGGTTTGCACTGATGCAAAATTTCGGTTCGGACAATCAGGCACTGATAGAGATGATGGGAGTGGAATTAGGAACAGTATTATTGAGTGGACAGGGAATAGAAGAAGCAGGGAAGCGGATGGAAACGTGGGATGAGGTCAGGAAAGTCCTGTATTATGATAACCGCAGTGTGAAACTGACCGCGGGTGAGGAACAGA
This sequence comes from uncultured Lachnospiraceae bacterium, assembly GCA_947175435.1. GTDB lineage: Bacteria > Bacillota > Clostridia > Lachnospirales > Lachnospiraceae > UBA3282. The sequence continues at coordinate 9,574 of CAMWMS010000085.1, forward strand.
TTGTGATTACCTGCGATTTCTGGAAAGATCCGGAGCAGAACGAATACACTACACTCATAGAAGGACGTCGGCCGAAATATGACAATGAGATTGTAGTGACTGCGAATGTGGCAGAACAGCTTGGCGTGAAATCCGGTGACATTATTTATGTGGAGGGCGATCAGGAGAAGAAAGACTATATGATTTCAGGTATCAGCCAGCAGATGGAAAATTTGGGACTGAAGGCAACCATGACAATGGGAGGCGCTGCGAGGATCAACGGCAGTTCTGTGGTCAATCAGATTCGTATTTACACGGAAGATGATTGCGATTATGAGCAGATCGAGAAGAAGATCCGGGCAGAATTTCCCGATCTGGACATCACGGATATCCACAAGAATATGGAGATCGTTCTTACATCCGTTAAGGCGGCAATGACGCTCCTCTGTGCCGTATTTGTCATCATTACTGTTGTGATTGTCATGTTGACTGTTATTCTGCTTGTGAGAACGAAAATCACAAGGGAGTGGAAGCAGTACGGTGTCTATAAGGCGTTGGGATTTACTACAGGAGAATTGATCGTACAGATCCAGATGAGCAGTCTGCCTGTTTTTCTTGCGGGAGCAATACTGGGAGCAGTTATGTCTGTGTATCTGTTAAATCCGCTGGTGCAGGTATGTCTTAGTTCGGCAGGGATCGTGCAGAGCAGTCTGACGGTTCATGCAGGGTGGCTTGTTCTGTCCGTGGCGATTATCATGGCAGTATCTGCGGGAATGTCGTTTCTGTGTGCCTACCGGGTACGGAAGGTGGAGCCAGTGAAGATGCTGACAGAGGAATGATGACAGAGCTTGGGTAATGCTGGAAGTTAATGTCGAAAAGGAAAATATTATTCTATTTCAGAAGTGATTGTGCTATAATAATTCATAGCGATAATCCTCGGTTTCCAAATTGTTTTGCATAACTCTGGAGATGCGCCGAAAACAATGCTTGGAGGGAAAGCAATGAAAAACAAAATCGGATTTAAAATTTATGCTGCACTGGCAATTCTCGGGATCTTGTATGTGCTGACGATTGTTCTGGACGGAATGGCTTTGGGAGTCATTCGTGACTACAATGAAAATTTGGGAAACGTGTACATGAAGCTGGAGAAATCGATCGGTGATACGTCTTCTGCTTATCAGCAGGTTCAGTTGTACGCTAATCTGATTTATCTTAAGAAAGATACGGATCAGAGAGAAACTCTGGTCGGACAGCTTCAGGGGGTCATACAGAATACGAACAATTATATGGAAGAAGTACGCACATTAAGTTCTGACTCCGGTGATGCGGAATTGATTGCAGCTTACGAAGCTTATCAAGGCGTTATGGATGTCTTTTTGGATTATGCGGGTCAGATTTATGATAAAGCAGTGGCCGGTGATGACGAAGGTGTCTGGGATATGGTCAACAATATTCTGTCCGTGAAGACACCGGTAGAGGAAGCTAAGAATACGTATGAAGAGCTTATGACACAAAAAGCGGATTATGCTATGAGACACAGCGAGATCAAGATAAATGGCACGGTTACATTCAACTATATTCTTATGGTTGTGTTTGTCCTTATTGCGGCGGCTACGACGGTGAATGTTTCCCGTACGGTTGTAAAACCCGCGAAGGTATCTGGTGCGTCGCTTAAGGATATCACAGGTAAGATTGATGCCAGAGAGGGTGACCTTACAGAGAGAATACCGGTTCATACCCGTGATGAGATCGGACAGATGGCAGCAGGTATTAACCATTTCATGGAGCAGCTTCAGGGCATTATCAGAAAATTGAAAGAGGAATCCGGTAATATGGAGCGGTCCGTTGAGAGCGTTATGAGCCAGGTCATGGATTCCAATGAGAATGTCAGCAACGTATCTGCGGCTATGGAACAGATGGCGGCAAGTATGGAAGAGATTTCTGCTACGCTTGGGCAGCTTGCTACGGGAAGCAATGAAGTGCTGGGCGAAATTCAGCAGATGGACAGCCGTGTCAAAGAGGGTGTTGATCTTGTACAGAATATTAAAGAACATGCGACTACAATGTACCGCAGAACCGTGAAAGGTAAGGAAAATACAAACAGCACCATAGAGGAGATCCGGGGAAGCCTGCGAAAAGCGTTGGATGACAGCCGGAGTGTTCAGCAGATCAATGAGATGACAAAAGAAATATTGGCGATTACCAGCCAGACAAACCTGTTATCCTTAAATGCGTCGATTGAGGCGGCGAGAGTCGGGGAAGCAGGGAAAGGGTTCGCGGTTGTGGCAGGAGAAATCAGGGCACTGGCGGATAGCAGCGCACAAACTGCCAACAATATCCAGAATATCAGTGATATTGTGACGGAAGCCGTAGAGAGACTTGCCAGAAATGCCGGAGAGATCCTTGAATTTATCGATGAAAATGTTATGAAGGATTATGATGATTTTGTAGAGGTGGTAGAGCAATATGAGAAAGACGCTGACAGCGTCAATGAGATATTATCTGTATTTGCAGTTAATACGGAAGATATCCATCAGACGATGGAGGCAATGAATTCCGGTATCAGCGATATCTCTACCGTGGTGGAGGATAATGCCAATGGTGTTACCAGTGTTGCGGATAATATTGTGACTCTGGCAGCGGCAATCGGTGAAATCCAACAGGAGACGACAGGCAATCAGGAGATTTCAAGGCGATTGCATGATGAGGTGAGCCGTTTCAAACAAGTCTGATTTTTTTGTACAAGAAAGATAAAATCCGGTTGTAATATGTCAATATGTCGGATATAATAAAAGTAACCTGAAATGTGCGACAAGGTCTTGTTATTTTGAACCTACAGATACTTTAAACGGGATTCCTATATCGCCATGTGGATGTCAGGCCTCCGGCTAATAAGGCCTTATGCAGTGGAAGACAGAAGTGTGGTTGCGGTTACCCACCTAGCTTAGCTAGGAGTCAAAATACAAGATTCGGCATTTCGGGCAATACAAAAGACAAAAAGCAGTCGTTTGATACGGCTGCTTTTGTATGTTAATGCGCCATGTTTTCCTAAGTTTTGAAGAATTCCCTGCTTGCTGCATCTCTGGAAAGAGCATTTTTGAATCTTTTTTGTTCCGCATAATGTAGATTATTATTCCTTTTTGATTGATATTATTCCGAAAATGGGGGTATAATGTTTTGAAAAGCGA
>CAMWMS010000086.1 GCA_947175435.1 uncultured Lachnospiraceae bacterium
TCGTCCTCCGTCTGCGTATCCGCAGATGCCATATCCATCATCTGCCCGTCAGCTATCAGACTCTCGGCTCCCGATGACGTATCCCGTAACGATGCAAGCAGAATCGCCTCTCCCTCCAGAACATACGGGGCACCGGACAGCTCCTCCTTCGCATCCGCAACCATATAAATTGCCCGCAAACTCTCCTCCTCCGGTATGCCAAGCACCTTCATCTGAAATACCTGTATGAACCGCTGTATGGTGATGTAATAATAAGAATCCATATCCCTGCCGTGCACGATCTCTACGGGCAGTTCCTCGATCTCATGCATCTGCGGTCTGGCGACCACCGCCGGAACCATCCTCTGTGCCGTAAATACCACCGGGAAACAAACCGTGGCCGCAAGCAGCATCATGCCGATGCTTTGCAGCATACCGCGCCATCTGTTCCGCATGGAGAAACAGAGCACCGGAATCATCACCACCGACATGACTAAAACCGCCAGATATCCCGTTCTGGATAACGTAAACAGCAGATATACTGCCGATACGCCGAACATAATCAGCTCTTTATAGACAACCGCCAATCTCTGTTCTCTCCTGTATACGTCTAAAAACTTCACCAGCGCGGCACCCACTACCAGGGCAAGATATACCGCCGACATCGTCACCGTGTGGAAGATGAAAGGATATCTGTAGTATTGAAAAAACATATACGGTCTGTGTAACAGACAGTACACCACCATCACCCCGAAGTGAAGCAGGATGCCATTACAGATATTCCGAAGCAACCCGGTCTTCCCGTCCCATGCCGCCATGTTCAGATAAAACAGGACAAAAGAACATACCAGATAGATCGGCCATCCTCTCGTATTGCGGTATAGGATAATCGCCGCAAAAAACACCGCCACTACGACACAGTACGGAACGCATATGTCTCTGACCTGCCCCCGTACCAGCACCCGTATGGTACCAATCACCACAAGCCCTGCCAGAATACCGGCCCACACGGTAAGCTTCACCGCGAGAACCTGGTTTTCTTCCGGGTCTGTCAGTGCCGCCATGGCACCATGATAATAACGCATACCGATAAAGGCCGCCGCAATGAGATACACAAAGTTAATTATATTTAAAATATCCTTGCGCTTATAAGTCACAATCACCGCCAAAGCAAAGAAAATCAACTGCTGTCTGTACGCCACGGTATGATGGATCTCATACAGCCCGTTCATATAATTACAACAAGCCCAGATCGCCCCTGCAAACATCATTGACTGCAACCAGCCCGGCATATTTGTTTTCAGAACATCAAAGACCGTCCTGTCCGTGGCACAGCCAGTCCTGTCATGATTGACCGCATAGAGCAGCAACGCCGCCGTAAGTAGAATACTTCCTTCATAGAAGAGAATGGACACAGTATTGGTCGTGAACAATTTGCAGGGCCACACCGCCACGCACGCCACACCGCCTGCAAGTATAATGAGCGGATTACATACAGCCTTGACAGTCTGTTCCACCGTGACCAGTGCATTTCTCTCCGGATACCTCCGATAATACCTGCCGGTAAGATAATTGACCAGAACCGCAAACAACACAAACAGAGCAGCACACAGTAGTGTTTTGCCCTTGCGAAGCGGCACCTCATATTCATACACGGCTATCATGCAGCGTTCCGTATCTTCCACATTGCCATAGTACAGTGTGCCGTTATAAATATTTCCCGAATCCGCCGTATATTGATACGCCACACGAAACGGCTCTTCGATCCCCTGCAGCAGGAAATAATATTCCCTGCCGACCTGTGTATCGATATTGACCTGCACCGTACAGAAGCCCGGAATCGTCTTCATATCTTTCGTATTGATCACCTGCTGCATGATCACATTCATAGCCGCATCATACAACACGAAATTGAACTCTTCCCCTGTCGTTCCTTCATGGAGGTAAATATCAATATTTTTTAATCTGTCATACTGAGCGATGAACATCTGCTGTACCACATAGCCTGACGTAATCTCCTCAGATTCCATAACAGTCTCGGGCAGCGTCTTACTGTTGGCAGTCACCGTCTCCTTGATCAAACGAATCGGCCACAGTGCGAACACCGCGCACAGTACAATGATCCAGACCGTCCCACAGATTGCCTGTCTTCTATTGAGTATCCTGTTCATTATCCATTCCTGATCTTTTCCAAAAATATCATTGCTTAGTATATCACGATTGCATATTTTTTACAACTAAGCTACACCTCTTCCAAAAGCATAGCCGCAAACAACGGCAGCCCATACCAAAAGATCAGCACATACCGCGGCAGATACGTAGGACCCAAAATAACCGTCAGCCAGACGAGCAGCACCATCATATAAGGAATCACAACATGATACTTTTTCCGATACAGAACATAAGCAAACACAAAAGCAATGCACCAGAAGATTCCACCCGGAGAGTAGAGCATGGAATAAATGGGAATCTTTTCCTGGGAAATCTCCAGTGCCAGCTTGCGATACGCCTCATCAAGCCATGGGATCTTGCTGTCCCGAAATCCCGGCTCCTCCACTTCATATCCGAAATAGGAGCTGTCCGCATAAGTAAAAGTAAACACCGTATTACCGGAATAGACATCAATCACCGTATCCGGATACCAGAATCCGTAAGAATTCATCAGCCAAGCATTGATATAGGATAGAGGCTTCTTCAAACCGATCCGCACCCAAAGCCCGGCGTATTTGGATTTGTCCGCCGCAAACACTTCATTTTGAAAATGGACTTTCACCGGGTCGGACAGCTTAGGATTATATAATACAAGCGCTTCTTCCGGCAGAATCTCATGAAGCGCGGCAATATCCTCCTCTGTGAAAACCTCTCTGTTGAACTTATAGGTTCTGGCAAGCTGCTGTATGGGAACCGTGAGAATCTCCTGATTCTCTCCACCTGCTGCATGAAATACCACCGTAAGGCCGGTATTAATCACGAAATACGACAGAAATATGACTGCCAGCAGAACAGCAATTTTTTTCAGATTCTTTTTGTGATATAACAACAGAATAGGCACCATTACTGCAAATGCATAGACACCGTTTTTGCGAAACAGCATCATTGCCACCGCACTGAGAATGAAAAAGATCTTTTTATTCTTGGAAGCAAAAAACACTTCCTCGTTGCTTCCCATGTCCAGAAGCGCCAATAGAAGCAGCAAAAGCGCCGCCGTAAACAACGCATCCTTGGCGGAACATAATGTAAACATGACAATAACTGGGAAAAAGGCAAAATAGAGCAAGGAGATCAGCCTCACTACTTTAGAAACATTCCTTTTTCTCATAAAGGAAAGCAAATAAGTGAATGCACCTGATACCATCATCATCTGCACCACCATATAGCAGGCAATTCCAAGATTATAAGAACCTGTCACCTTGTGCACCGCACAGATAATGCCACCCAGCATTAACACATGCACGAGAGGATGATGGGTAGTAAACGTTCTGGATGCGACCTGCAGCCACTCCTCCTGTGCATCGTACACAAAGAACCCCGGATAAACCGCCAGCAGCACCGGCAGCCAGCATAGCAGCATAAAAAGAAACGTGAGTATATTCACATACTCCGCCGTTTTTTTCGGCACGCCTGGCATTTTGATATGTTCTGCAAGTCTATTTTTCCGATCCTCTATGCTGCTTAAGAAATCCCAGAATTTCCTGACAAGGATCGTAAAGAGACATATCAATACAGGCAGGGATATCCATAATCTCCAATCTTTGAAATTAACGTTTCCGACGGCATCCAGACGGACGCCAAACAGCATTGCCGTAGTAAATAGAAAGGAGAGAATCCCCGCGATTATCCATCCCCTTTTGTCTTTTAAATTGATCGTCTGCAATGACCGGTTCACCGCATACAGACACAACACCCACACAAAGACGGCAAAAATACTGTTGGTGAAGCCAAGTGTATTCTCCTTAAGATTTAGGACCTGCGGAAAACACAGCGTACCCGCCGTCGCGATCAGGAACGCGACGGTACTCAATTTCAGTTTTATTCTGAATTCGTTCTCATTCATAATCTGTTCTCAATTCTGTTAAGACATTCTAAATGGGTGATTCATGTTCTGCCCTGAGTAGTTCTTCACCTCTATGCTTTCCACCAATGCATTCTTTGATAACATACTGCGGAGAATTGTTGAGTGAAATATAGATCCTGCCGATATATTCCCCGATCAATCCAAGCATCAGCATGATCATGCCGCCGATAAACACAAGCGCCGCCATCATGGCGCTGAATCCGATCGGTACATTGGGATTGACGAATTTCTTAATGACCGTATAAATACCGTACAGAAATCCTCCACATGCCGTTATACACCCCATCGCCGTCGCTACACGAAGGGGTTTGATGCTAAACGCCGTAAAACCATTAAACCACAGTCCCAGCAATTTACCGATGGTATAGCCCGAAGTTCCCACTTCACGCTCTCTATGTGACACTTCCACGTTAGTAATATTCTTAGTAGTGCGCAGTACAAGCCCGATCACATAGGGATACGGATTCGTATAGCGTAGCATCTCATCCACCACAAATCTCCGGGCCGCAAAATAACTTGACAGATACAGTTCTTTCGGTTTCCCCAGCATAATCCTCGTCATAATCTCATTGATCTTGCTGCCGAAATTGCGGAATCCTGAATGCTGTTTATGGGTATACTTCGCATAGACTACATCATAACCTTCCTCTATCTCACGAAGCAGCTTACCTACTTCATCGGCGGGTGTCTGCCCGTCATCATCCAGGCACACCACGATTTCTCCGCGGATGTAGCGAAATCCTGCCATTAGCGCCGCATGCTGTCCGAAATTCCTTGCCAGATTAATGCCGCATACATCTTTGCGCCGTGCGCAAAGCTCACGGATCACCTCGAATGTATCATCCGGCGAACTGTCGTTGACCAGCACGATCTCATGCTCATACTCCGGCATTTTCTCCATCGCCGCATCAATTTCTTCCACTACCTTGCCGATGGTCTGCGCCGAACGGTAGCACGGTATTACAAAACTGACAAGTTTACCCATGATCTCCTCCACATATATCCCTAAACCGTCTTCGGTCGATCTCCATAAAGCATACTTCCCGCTCACCCTGCTTCGTCATTACGGTTTCTTTCCGGTCTTTCATACGGAAACCGACATGCTCATAACTCTTCCTAGCCGCAATATTGTCAGCCAGAAAACGCAGAAATATCGTGCGAAGCTGTAAGTCCCCGAACGCATAATTCAGCGCCAGCCGTGCCGCCGCCGTACCGTAGCCGCGGTCGAGAGCATCCTCTTCCCCGATAAAAATACCGTACTCGGCAACGCCCTCCTGCCTGTCAATATCGCGGAAATAGACACTGCCGATCGCCCTGTCGTCCGGCAGACAAATCATAAACTGCACCACACGCCCCGTCTCCACCTGATTCCGGATCCATGACAAATGTCCTTCTCTTGTAAAGGGCTCCTGATAAATGAAGTTTCTCCGCACAAAATCCCGATTGCGCCATGTGACGATCCTGTCTGTATCCTCCACCGTCATCGGGCGCAGATAAATCACATCTTGCATTGCTTTATCCAAAAACCTTCCACACATTATATAAAATCATTTTGTTCCGATCCGATAGACATGATATCGTACATTTTCTCCAATCACATCCACCTCTTCAGTCCGGGTCGTGGTACCCTGCGCCGCGTAATAATCTGTGATCCAGTCGAGTCCGCGCTCTGCCGCCTCCAAGTCAGACATGATCAAATACGCATTTTCCCCTTTGCGCAGCACCTCTCCTGCGTCCTCGATCCCCGATCGCTGTAACTTCTCATAATAGAGCGGGCTCTTACACATCCAGCCGCCCATTATATCATAATTAGCATAACTGTTATCGGAACCGTCAAACAGTCTGCGCGAGAACGACACGGTAGAGTACACATCCTCAAAATAGTAATTCTCCTCATGACCCCTGCAATAAGCATCGATCGCATTCCAATCGGTGTTGACCCGCTCCCGCCAGTCCTGATCCTCCCGCACTGCAGTCAAATTGCCCGTCAGCGCTCCCGCCAGAATCAGTCCCGCCAGGACCGCCATACCGCGCGCCACGCCTCTCCCTGTCACGGTGCTGCCGCGTACCGCACTGCCTGTGTCGATCCGGCCTGTCTGCAGCCTGCGAACCAGCATTCCCGTCAGCAGGGCAAATTCTGCAAGATATAGAGAGTGCGTAATTCGCACGGGGTCACGTCCTCTCATAAGAATAAACATCCAGAGGCCGCTGCGCACCGCAATCAATAATATAAGCTGCCACACAAAAGCATATCGGAGAAGCACTCCCTGCCCGCTCCCGTCCTGTACCATGCCGGAGCGTCGTGCTTCACGAAAGCCCGCCAGAGATACTGCCGCATACGCCCAGAGCACCATCACATTATAAGGTGCATCCCCACTATGAAAAGTCCGATACCGATAGAAACCGAACTTTTCGCGAAAGATTTCACCCCAATTCTTCGATGCACCGATCGTATGCACGGCATAATCAGCCAGCCGCATCATAAGTTCCGTATCGATCGCATCGTCCAGTCCAAAATTATAGTTATTCAGTAAAGTCTGCTGATACGGCGCCACGCCAAGCTCCGTAAGCGCCTCACTATAGTTCTCATCAGTAATCAGCTCCGGATAGAAGTCATATACCGTCGTCCGGGCATCGAAGAAATCTCTGAACTCTTTCCACTGCACACTGCCGTATGCCACTTCATCCACCGCAAAGGACAAAAGCATTCCGACTAATATCATGCCCAGCACACCACCGTATTTCCCCAAGTTTTCTTTTAAAAATATCTTCTTCTCCCCCACGAGACGATACAGTCCCGCCAGAGAGATCAGAGGAAACGTGAGAAGCAGCATTTCCGACCGGAGCTGGTATGCTGCCACCACAAGAATAACGGACGGAATATTTTTTACAACAAATTGTCGTGTGCCCAGTCCGTCCGGTGTCGTCAGGAATAAAAAAACTGCTGCCGCCGAAAGCATCGCACAGGTGATCGTATACTGTATGCTGACGAGATGTGGCAGGCATATTCCCCACATACATAAGGACAGTCCTAACAACAGCAGAAATCTTCTGTGCGCGCTTCCAAACAACTCACACAGCCTCACACCAATCAGGTAGAAACAGCCGAACTGACATAGACACAGAAACAACCCGTACCACGGTACGCTTCTGCATAATCGGTAACACAGAGCGATTAATGCCCCCAGCGAATACAGTGTCTGCATATTATGTCCATCGGGCGTTCCGCTGTATACGCCCGACATAATGTCATGCATCATCGTGTCGTCATTTAAATCATAATAGAAATCGAAACAGACTCCCATCAGAATCACGTTGACCACTATGAAAATCAACGCCGGTATGCAGTTCTCATACTTTTTTATTCTTTTACCATATTCCATGAACTACATGCCCTCAATCATATTTTTCCTTAATAAAAATCCAGCTACGCGGGGTTGCGAGATTTGCTTCGCGAACTCGAAGTTTACCAAGCAGTTTCCTACAAACGATAGAATGCTTTCACCTGATCTGTAATGTACTCTACCTCATCCGCCGTCAGCTTATAGTACATGGGCAGCCGCAGAAGTCTCTCGCTCTCTTTTGTCGTATACCGGTCTTCGCCGTGGAATCTACCGAATTTCATCCCCGCAGGTGCCGAATGCAGAGGTACATAATGGAATACCGCCATGATCTCCTTCTCTTTCAGGAAGTTGATCAGTTCGGTTCTCTCTTCCATATCCTTCGTCTTAATATAAAACATATGTCCGTTGTGAGTGCAGTACTCCGGTACATAAGGCAGTTCGATCTTCCCCGCTTCCGCAAGAGGTGCCAGAAGTTCTCTATACTGATTCCACCTGTCTATCCTCGCCAGCGTGATCTCATCCGCCAGCTCCAGCTGTGCATACAGATATGCGGCATTCATGTCGCTTGGCAGATAGGAAGACCCATAATTCTGCCAGCGATACTTGTCCACCTGGCCGCGGTAAAATTTACTGCGGTCCGTACCTTTCTCTCGATAGATCTCCGCAGTTTCAATATATTGTTCATCCCGTATGAGCAATGCGCCGCCTTCCCCCATACTGAAATTCTTCGTCTCATGAAAACTGAAACAGCCGAATTCTCCGAAAGTTCCCAAAGGCTTCCCCTTATAAGAGGCCATGATCCCTTGCGCGGCGTCTTCTATCACCATCAAATTATGCCGCTTCGCAATATCCATGATCGTATCCATCTCACAGCCCACACCCGCATAGTGCACCGGTGCAATGGCTCTGGTCCGTTCCGTAATGGCCTCTTCAATCCGCTTCTCATCTATATTCATGGTATCGGGTCTGACATCCACAAATACCGCCGTAGCCCCGCGCAGTACAAACGCATCCGCCGTGGACACAAATGTATAGGAAGGCATGATCACTTCGTCACCCGGCTTAATATCCGCGAGCAACGCCGCCAGTTCCGTAGCATGGGTGCACGATGTGGTAAGCAGGCACTTCGCCGTGCCGGTCTGACGCTCGATCCACTCACTGCATTTTTTTGTAAAAGGTCCATCACCGCAAATCTTCTGATTCCCGATGGCTTCCCTCATATATTCGATTTCATTTCCCGTATAAGGAGGTACGTTAAAATTAATCATATCTATGTTCCTCTCTGTTTACCGCCGTGACACAAACCCGCTCAAAAGCAGCATATTTACAATTTTCTTTGCAGATAAACCATATCGACAAGCTGTACACCACATTCGTAGATCGGATGATCGTAATGATCAATAAAAAAGTCTTTTACAATATGGGAACGGGCAAATCCACATTTCTCATAGAACGGAATCGTTAAAGGACTGTCGCCCGTACCGACCTGCAAAACAGTGTACTGTCCTGAATACTTCTCTATGATAAAATCGATCAACATTTTCCCATAGCCTTTTCCCTGATGATCCGGATCAGTAGCAATATTCTTTATTTCCAAAACACCGCCTGACTCATCGGTAACAACACATTCAGCTTTTACCCCGTTATCATCAAGAATATACATCGTTCCCTTTTCAAGATAGCGGTCTATCATCTCCTCCTGCTCATCGGCCAGAAGAAGTAAATCTATATATTTTTTCCTGTTTGCAGTCACTTCACTGATTTTCATAATATAATTCCCTATTTATCACCGTTCCGCCATATTCCAATACCTAGCGCAGATGGAAGTTAATTTCTTAAGGAGCCCCATAAAAAAAGTAAATTTCTTCGAAATTAACTTTGGTCAGCGCTTAACGAGGTTATGAGTTGCAAAGCAACTCACGAGTTTAGCGCCTGCTACGCTTTTTACGGAGCGAAAGCGCGGCTCCGTAGATATTAGCTTCCATCTGCGCGAACGTTTTAGATAAACCACGGAGAATGCACGCCTTATGCATTCTCCCAGACATGACTTAGTTATACTTAGACACCGTCCCTTGGTGTCTTAGTATAACTTCATGTCTTAGTATACCACACTCTTATCTTTCTGTCACATATACTACATACCGTGCGTTACTGAATCCCTCCTGATAGGAATGAGCTTTCATATACTCCCCTAATATCTGCAATTTTTCATCCTGATCCAGCTTTTCCTTCTCTACTCCAAACCAGTTCATGCCGTCGGTATCCTCATTCAGATATGCGGCTATAGAAGAAGACACAATCACAACCGGCGGTGTCCCCAACCGTTCCATGTCACGCTCATATTCCACCATACGATAAGAATCCAGATCGGGCCAGAAAGTAGATAACGCCGAGGGCATATCCAGAAAATATCCCAAACCGGGAACTTCTCCGTACAGAATCACTTCCCTGCCGGTAAGCTGTGCCTGCTGCGTATACTCCGCCAGCTCTTCCAGACACGCCGCATTGTCCTGATTCGTGTAGATTCCCGCCACCTTGTCAGGCACCGTCAGCAATGTGTCATGTGCCTCACCGTTTCTTCCGTCCTGAAAAGAAAATCTCAGGTGAAAACCCACACTCTGAATCAGAATAAACACCACAAGCAGTACAAGAGGCGTTCCCGCCACAGCTTTCAAATACCCGTACCCTACCCACAACACAAAGGGCACGACAATAAACAGATTATTGATAATCGGATACAACTTATTGTTACCGCCAAGCGGCGTCACCAAAATCTGTACAAGCACCAACACCGCCAAAATCTTTTGCTCCGCCTCGACACTTTTCTTACACAGACAGTATACCGCTGTAAAAACTGCTGTCAGGAGAAACAGCACTGCCGGATAATATATGCTGCCAAAGTCATAATAAAGAAAATTGAATACCCCTTTGCCCCAATAGAAACGCAACAGTACCAGCAGCACCGCCGCATAGACAAATCCGCATAATCCCGCTACGCCTTTTTTCCCCGGAAATAATCTTCGTTGCAGCACAAAGAGCACCCAGCCGCCCGCCATGCAGATTCCTGCAAAGACCATCCAGAAAAGACCTGTGATATAATCGCTGAACATCCCCGTCAGCATGGCCGACGGTTTATAATCCGTAGCTTTCTCCGTCATGGCAAACATCGTCTGAATCATAGCGGGATAAGCACCTGCACCGTATCTAATACATATCGCCGCGAGAGGCACACCGAATCCGACAACATACCCTGCAATACACCACAGCGTATCACGAACCGCCTGCTGCCACTTCCGTCCGCAGACCGCCGTGCCGTACCACACCGCCACGATCAGCGACGCCTGCACCACATTCGGCATGCGCACTGCCACATTGGCTCCCAGACACACTCCCGCCGCCACATAATATCTCCGGTCTTCTTTCAGAATACCGCGGTAGAGAAGAAGTATCCCCACCGTCATAAACAGATACGTCAAATAATTATATAAAATCGTAGATGGGCACCAACACAGTCCCAATGCAATGATCTCACCCACAAACACAAGCGGCATCGGAATCCGCTCTGCAGACCTGTCACTTCTGCGGAATGCTTCATATACCGCCAGCGCAGTCATCGACTGTATAAGCGCCGTGTAGAAATACATCCCCATCAGCTTATCTCCGAAAGGCAGATGCATGAACAGATTTCCCACCACGTTTGCAAGGAACGTCGCCACCATCCACGTACCACCCATAGAAGAAAAATACTGAAAATTCGACAGACTGTATGTGGTGTCCGCCATATCAATTCCCAGTTGAATCCGAAGCAGCGGATAGATCACCAGAATGAAGGGAAATACAATACGCTCTATGAAGTTTTGACATCTGCCGTACGCGGCGGTCACACGTTTCATTTACTCCACACTTTCTTGTACAAAACTTTTACCCTACGGAATATCCACGCCCTCACCCAATCAACTGCCGTACCTGCTGCATATACGATCACCACACAACCGATCATGTGCGGAATAAACTTCCAGCTTCCCCACACCGTATCCACACCCAGCCAATGCATCCACCGATACCGAACCAGTATATGCTCATGCAGCAGATACACACCGAAGGTATAAGGTGCAAGATGCCTGATCACCTCAGCAGCCTTGCCTTCCCACGGCATCATATCCTTAAACAGCATAAACAGTCCAATTGAACTAAGCAGACACAAAATATGATTGTATGTGTCCGGCATATCCATATAATAGGCAAACGGCGGCAGGACTTCCGCCAGGATGCCGGATACCACCGTAAGCACAAAAATCCCCATACTCATACCGACATAAAGAATCGCCGCATTCCGCTTCTTCTCCAGCTTTGGGACACCATACAGACGTATATATGCCGCAATCAGAAACAGGAACAGGAACCAGCCATAGTCATAACCATAACGATCCGTAGCCAGCGACGCAGGCAGCACAGACTTCCACACGCAGAAGAAAAATGCCATGACACCGATAATCATCTGCAGCGTCCTGCGATCCGCCGCTTTCACGCCCGCCACCAGAAGCGGTGCAAACAGATACATAATCAGATATGCCGTGGCAAACCAGTAGTGCTCCGTCTCAATCGGCAGCACATAATTCAGCCAGTCGTAAACAGAAAGCTCACCCGCCGCAACCACGCCAGCACAGATCAGCACGACCGGTATCAGCAGAGAATAAAAAAGAACCTGTGCTACCAAAGACACCACACGCTCCAATTTCCATGCAGACTCCACAAGAAAATATCCACTGAGCAACACATAGCAGTTCACCGCAACAATGCAGAAAGCCTCTATAAGCTGCGCCGTATAATTCACTGCGGAATGTTCCTGCGTATATAACAGGACTAATTCGCTCTTATTCAGATAATGAAGGACGATAATCATAAGCATCGCCACAATGCGCAGCAACTCAAAATTTGCCTGTCGTTTTCCCCGCATAGACTTCTCCTCTATTCTTACCACTCACTTCTTCTCTTTAAAGATCCATAATTTACTGAGAAAATAGTTGGCCACAATCACAAGCACCTGACATACAAACTTAGAGATAAACTCATTCAGATGCGCACAGTCCACCATCAGGAACATAAGCGCAACTTCCAAAAGCTCCGTCGCAACTCTGGCACCAATAAAAGAAACAAACTCTTCGAACAGCGCCTTCACATCTTTATTCTTACTCTTAAAGACAAAAGTACGGTTTGTCCAATACGCAAACACCACCGTCAGTGCCCATGACAGCACCGT
>CAMWMS010000087.1 GCA_947175435.1 uncultured Lachnospiraceae bacterium
GCAGCAGACACTAAGCTCGAAAGTTGCTTTGCAACTTTAAACCTCGCTAAGTGCTAGCGCTGTTCTAGGGCCTCCTTGGGAATTCTTCGATCTGTTTAGGCTGGTTATTGGCGTGGACGAAAAGTAATATGAATCAGTATGTTACAGTAAAAGTTAAGAATTAATAGTTGACAAAGTCAGGTGATTCGTTTAAATTATATCTAATAACAAATAATAAAATACAGGCGATGATAAGAACAAGTAGTAGATTACGGAACGTACAGAAAGTAGCCGGTTGATGAGAGGCGCACGGGAAGTTTTTTATGAATACATCTTGGAGCTTCACGGCAGAATGGCGGGTCCTAGTAGGTCGTGACGGGGAATGCACGTTATAGCAGGAGAGTATCAGGAAGAGATGATTTGTATAAGAATATATCTTGGAATCGTACTCATTGAGGCCGGCAATGCGAATTGTCTGTGAAGATAGGTGGTACCACGAGAGTAACCTCGTCCTATGTGTTCAAATACACAGGACGAGGTTTTTTGCGCGAATAAGCAGAGCATTTCGAGTCTGCTTATTCACGGAGTGAGAAAGAAATAAGAAAGAATGAGAAAGGAATGGGAACAATGGGAATTTATGAGGAACTTCAGGCAAGAGGATTACTTGCACAACTTACGGATGCAGATGAGATCAGGGATCTGATCAACAGTGGTAAAGCGGTTTTTTATATCGGTTTTGATCCGACGGCGGATAGTCTGCATGTAGGGCATTTCATGGCGTTGTGTCTCATGAAGCGCTTGCAGGAGGCGGGAAATAAGCCCATCGCCCTGATCGGGGGCGGCACGGCGATGATCGGAGATCCCTCCGGCAGAAGCGATATGAGAACTATGATGACGAAGGAGACGATCGATCACAACTGCGAATGCTTCAAGAAACAGATGAGCAGATTTATTGACTTTTCGGACGGAAAGGCACTGATGGTCAATAATGCCGACTGGCTGTTAAATTTGAATTATGTGGAATTTATCCGTGATATCGGTGCTTGTTTCAGTGTTAATAATATGCTCAGGGCAGAGTGTTATAAACAGAGAATGGAAAAGGGATTGAGTTTCCTTGAGTTTAACTATATGATTATGCAGAGCTATGACTTCATGGAACTGTATGAGAGATATGGGTGTAACATGCAGTTTGGCGGTGACGATCAGTGGAGCAACATGCTGGGCGGTACGGATCTGATTCGCCGGAAGCTCGGTAAGGATGCTTATGCCATGACGATCACGCTGCTTATGAACTCCGAGGGCAAGAAGATGGGAAAGACCCAGAAAGGTGCGGTATGGCTTGATCCGAATAAGACGACACCTTTTGAGTTCTATCAGTACTGGCGGAACGTAGCGGATGCGGATGTGTTGAAATGTCTGCGTATGCTGACGTTCCTGCCGTTAGAGCAGATTGACGAGATGGATCAATGGGAAGGAAGCCAGTTAAATAAAGCGAAAGAAATACTGGCTTATGAACTGACGAATCTTGTTCATGGAGAAGAAGAGGCAAAGAAAGCGGAAGAGGCGGCGAAGGCGCTTTTTGCCGGAGGCGGCAGCTCGGAAAATATGCCAACGGCGGTACTTACGGACGATAAATTCATAGATGGAAATATTGATATTTTAGGAATTCTAGTTGCGGCGGGCATGGCAGCATCCCGATCCGAGGCACGCCGTGCCGTGGAGCAGGGTGGAGTTTCCGTAAAGGGAGAAAAAGTGGGGGACATTAAGACATCCTACACGAAAGAGATGATTGCTGCCGAAGAATTTATTGTAAAAAAAGGAAAAAAGAGTTTCAAGAAAATTATTGTAGAATAAATCGAGTTACGCTCGATTGCGAGATATTGCTTATGAGAGGCTGCGTATCTCCGCAAACTCGTGCAAGAACGAGCAATTTCTTATAGAAAACAAAGAAAGGAAGAGACAAGATGGAAAGAAAGGCAAAAGAGAGGACCCTTATGTCCTACACACCAGATATCAAAGTAGTAGACTGTACATTGCGCGATGGCGGATTGGTAAATGATTTCTTCTTCAAGGAGGAATTTGTGAAAGACTTATACCAAGCGAATATCAAGGCGGGTGTGGATTATATGGAGTTTGGATATAAGGCATCCAAGGAGATGTTCGATGTGAACAAGTTTGGAAAATGGAAATTCTGTGATGACAAGGATATCCGGGCTATAGTGGGAGACAACAAAACAGATATGAAGATCGCGGTCATGGCGGATGTGGGACGTTGTGATTTCAAGAAAGATATTCTGAACAAAAAGGACAGCCCGGTAGATCTGGTGCGGATTGCTACCTACATTAATACGATCCCGGCGGCGATTGAAATGATTGAAGACTGTACGAAGAAAGGATACGAGACGACCGTTAATATTATGGCGATATCCAAATCCAATGACGTGGATATCGACGCGGCATTGGAGCTTCTCTGCCAAAGCAGCGTAGGAACGGTATATCTGGTGGACAGTTACGGCTCTCTCTACCCGGAGCAGGTCAGAAGGCTGGCTGATAAATATCTGGATGTGGCTGATAAATATGGGAAAAAGGTCGGTATTCATGCCCACAACAATCAGCAGCTGGCGTTTGCCAATACTACGGAGGCAATTATTAAGGGAGTCAGTTATCTGGATGCTACGGTGAGCGGCCTCGGACGTGGGTGCGGGAATTGTCCCAGCGAACTGCTTCTGGGATTTTTAAAGAATCCGAAGTACAGGATCAATCCGATACTGAAATTTGTAGAAAACCATATTATTCCACTTAGAGAGTCCGGTGTGGTGTGGGGGTATGATGTTCCGTACCTTCTGACAGGTATACTAAATCAGCACCCGAAGACAGCGATTCAGTTTATGAAGGAGAAGAGGCAGGATTATAACGATTTCTATCTGGAGCTGTTGGATAATTTCTAAAGAACCAGAGTATTTCTCTCCGAAACAACACGAATGTTTCAGGGAGGAATGATCTATAGGCTTCCAAACGGAGGAGAATGCTATGAAGAAGCTGGGAGATTGGGACGATGAATTTATAGATTTGGATGACGAATCGGATGAGGCGTATGATGATTATGCAGAGGATGACGAAGACGGGTATATGCAGCTCCCGGACAGGAATATCGTGATCCCTGTGGTTGCGGTGGCGCTTCTGATTATCGTAATTATTGTCGGTATCGTGGCGGCGGTTATATTATCTTCCGGAAATAAGGAAAAACCTGTTGCAAGGATTGATCAACTGTCCGAAGAGACGGTGCCGGAACAGGAGACGGAGCTGTCACAGCCAGAGGAGAGCCTTAAGCCGGAAGAGGAGAATATCGTAGAAGATGATTTCCAGCCGGAAGAGGAAGATTCGGAGGAAAATGTGATGGCGGCTGAGGAGTCCGAAGATCCGCAGGGCGCTGCCATGAGTGCCGAACAGGGGACGGAAGTGGATGTGACGACGCTGTTATCTTCCGGCAGCGTGGCCGAGACGAATCAAGTAACAATCGGAATTGACGTGGCAAGATATCAGGGGACTATAGACTGGGCGCAGGCGGCGGCTTCGGGAATTGATTTTGCCATGGTACGGGTAGGATACCGCGCAGATGGCACGAGAGAGATCTATGCCGACACGAATGCAAAGTATAATATGCAGGAGGCGCAGAAGAACGGAATCAAAATGGGTGCGTATTTCTTCTCCACGGCGGTTACTGTAGAGGAAGCTGTGGAGGAGGCCGATTGGGTGGCGGATTATATTGCCGGGTATCAGATTACTTATCCGGTGGCATATGACTGTGAAGGATTTGAACGACCCGATAGTGCACAGTACGGCCTGACCAATGCACAACGTACCGACATTGCCCTTGCTTTTTTGCAGGAAATATATAACAGGGGTTATACACCGATGTTCTATGCCTCCATGGGAGAACTTTCCGGTAGTGCGAAATGGGATACGGAGAGAATAGAGGGTAGCTATCGAATATGGATATCACAGTATCCGGCGGCGCCCTATCCGGAGACGGAGAAGTCATCCTATGGTGGTGTCCATGCCATGTGGCAGTATACGAATCGTGGTACGGTGGCGGGAATTTCCAGGCCCGTAGATGTGAATGTGGCATATTTCGGGTATGAAGGTACAGCCGAAGCGCATAGCTTAGAGGCTCCTGAGGAAGTTCATGCAGATGTGGAAGCGCTGATGAATTTCACGGAAGTAAACGAAACGGTAACGGCAAAGGATTCCACAAACTTGCGAAACATTCCCAGCCAGGGGGAGGAAAGCGCCATAGTGCATACACTGAAAAACGGTGAGACTGCGACAAGAACCGGCATCAGTGACAGCGGCTGGTCGAGACTCGCTTACGAGGACCAAACGGTTTATGCGGTATCAAGCTATCTGACGACAAATCTGGGCTACCAGGCACCCGCGCAGGAGGGCGCAGGCAGCGGCGACGGACTTAAGACGAAATTTGCAGATCGAAGCGATCAGGTGACTGCAAAAATCGAAGTCAACCTTCGAGCTCTTCCCAGTGTAACCAATCCGGATGCTACGGTGGTTGCGGTATTACATAACGGAGAGTATGTAACCAGAACGGGTATCAATGAAGAGTATGGTTGGTCGAGAGTGGATTATAACGGACAAACATTATATTGTATCAGCAGTTATTTAATGAATTAGGTAAAATTTAGAAAAAAGATATATGACAGAAATTACCTGTCATATATCTTTTTTAAATTGGTAAGTTTTGCACTTGCATTCATAAGCAGAGCATCTGCGACCGTGAGCGCGGCCATCGCTTCCACAACGACTACGGCGCGAGGGACAATGACAGGATCGTGACGCCCTTTGATAGAGATTTCTATGTTTTCACCTTGTTTATTGACCGTTTCCTGTGGTGAGAAGATCGATGGTGTGGGTTTCACATATGCACGTAGAAAGATTCTGGACCCGTCGCTGATGCCGCCCAAGATGCCGCCTGCGTGATTGGTGCGCTTGGCAACTTTGCCGTCGTCCATATAGAAGAAATCGTTGTTTTCGGAACCATGGCGGGAAGCAGCTTTAGTTCCGGCACCGATTTCTATGGATTTGACAGCGCCTATGGACATAATTGCTTTTGAAAGGTTTGCGTCCAGCTTCTCGAAGACTGGGTCGCCGAGCCCGGCGGGAACACCGTCTATGGTACATTCGATCACGCCGCCGGCGGAGTCATAACTTCTCATGCAGTCGGCGAGAAAAGATTCCGCCTGAATCGAAGCGTCTCTGTCAGGCATGCAGGTAGGAGTTGAGAGGATGTCGTTTTGGTCAAATTTATCCATATTGATATGTATCGGACCGATAGACTCTGTGTACGCCGTCACGTTAATGCCGAATTCCAGCAGAAGTTTTGCGGCAACTGCTCCTGCGGCAACACGCCCGATGGTTTCACGGCCTGAGGATCGTCCGCCGCCGCGGTAGTCGCGGAATCCGTATTTAACGTCAAACGTATAGTCGGCGTGTCCGGGGCGATAGTAATTTGCAATCTCACTATAGTCAGCGGAGTGTTGTGATGTATTGCGTACCAGCATGGAGATCGGGGTGCCCGTAGTACGATCCTCGAAGATACCTGAGAGAATCTCTACGGCATCCGACTCTTTTCGGGGAGTGGAAATCCGGGTCTGCCCAGGCTTGCGTCTGTCCAGGTAGAGCTGAATATCGTTAGGGGTCAGGGGCAGTCCGGCAGGGCAGCCGTCTATCACAACACCGAGCGCCGCGCCGTGAGATTCGCCCCATGTGGTAATCTGAAAGATATTTCCGAAAGATGAACCAGCCATAATAATAATCCTTTCTTAATTATATATTTAATAAAATTATATAGTGACAATGTTAATTAACCGAAAAGACAGAGAAGAGCGTGAAGTTTTCAGAAAATAAAATGAAGGATAACTTGCAAGGAAAGAATAACGAGTGGTATGTTAAATAATGGATTAATTAGAATGATTTCCGTCGCTTTAAATCTGCCTAAACGGAGTATACCATATCGCTTCACGGAAATAAATAAGAAAAAAAGTGCAAAAAATTGAATGATTTACATAAAAAAGGTGTACAAATAAATTTTATGTGTTATGATACTAATCAGAACTATATATGGTATCCGATATAAATGACATTACAAAACGACAGAGTATATATAATAGTGGATTGAATACACAGAACCATAACGGGTTTGAGGAATCTGATGAAAAAAACATTTCGGGAAAAAATAATTTCAAAATTTACGAGTATTGCAAAAAAGAATAAATTTATGTATTATCCGTGTCTTGTAGCGCTTTCCGTTATTTTGGGAGGGTATCACCTCGGCAGACATTTTGTGACGAATACCAAACGTTATGCCGGAGTCGTGTTTGTAATACTCTTCTTTATGAACAGCTGTAGCTTTTCTTTTGCAGTGTTTGCCGAGAAAACCGGTTTTATCAAGGCGCAGGAAACATACAGCGCCATCGTGGAGGACTCGGATATTACGCTTGCGGTGGAGACGGAGGCAGCTTCGGAGGAAGCGGATTTACCGGAAAACGGGGAGCTTGATTTGAATTATGATCCGGAAACGGATATCACGGACGTGGATGTGTATACACTTGATGACATCTTAGAGGGCGGAGAAGATTACCGGCCGGAGAATGAGCAGACGGACGATGACAACGAAGAAGGCGGCGAGGCGGTGAAACTGCCCGAAGATTATGAATTTGACAGTACGGATTGGCGATTCGTTCTGATCAACAAGCAGCATCCCATACCGGAGAACTATGAGCTTAACCTCGGCAGGACCAAGGATACGATACGGTGTGATGACAGGATCATTGAAGATCTGCGGCTTATGCTGCAGGCAGCCCAGAAAGAAGGTTTTAATCTGGGTGTGCAGTCCTCGTATAGGACGTTCGACAGACAGGAATCCAATTTTAATGACAGAATCAAATATTATATGAAGCAAGGACTATCTTATATGGATGCCTATAAGAAAACCTCGCAGGTAATCACGGTTCCGGGTTGCAGCGAGCATGAGATCGGAATGGCTTTGGATATTACTTCAGATACGTATACACAGTTGTTGCAGGGATTTGCTGAAACAGAGGAAGGAAAATGGCTTGCGGAGCACGGTCATGAGTACGGATTTATAGTGCGTTATCCCTCTGGTAAGGAATATATCACGGGTATAGAATATGAACCATGGCATTTTCGTTATGTGGGCAGAGAGGCAGCCAAGATCATGCATGACGAGAATATCTGTCTGGAAGAGTTCTGGGATAAGTATCTGTAGAGTGGAGACAGGCAATGTACAGAATATTAACAACAGAAGGAAGAGCGAAACGGGCGCAGCTGGAAACGGTACACGGGACGATCCAGACGCCCGTATTTATGAATGTGGGTACTGTGGCGGCCATTAAGGGCGCCGTATCTACGGAGGATCTGGAGGGAATCAAGACACAGGTGGAATTGTCTAACACATATCATCTGCATGTGCGTCCCGGAGATAAGATCATTAAAAAAATGGGCGGTTTACATAAGTTTATGTCATGGAACAAGCCGATTCTGACAGATTCCGGCGGCTTTCAGGTTTTTTCATTGGCCAGCTTGCGAAAGATCAAGGAAGAGGGTGTCTACTTTAACTCTCACGTGGACGGCAGGAAAATATTTATGGGGCCGGAGGAGAGCATGCGGATTCAGTCCAATCTTGCCTCTACCATAGCGATGGCTTTTGACGAGTGTCCTTCCAGTGTGGCAGACAGACATTATGTGGAGGCTTCCGTGGCACGTACCGCCAGATGGCTGGAACGCTGTAAGACGGAAATGAATCGATTGAACGGGCTGGAAGATACGATCAACAAAAAGCAGCTTTTGTTCGGAATCAATCAGGGTGCCGTCTTTGATGATATCCGGATCGATCACGCCAAGCGGATCGCAGAGATGGAATGCGACGGTTACGCGCTCGGTGGGCTTGCAGTGGGAGAAAGTCATGAGCAGATGTATCATGTAATAGATGAGACGGTTCCGTATCTTCCGCAGGATAAACCTACTTATCTTATGGGAGTAGGTACGCCGGCGAATATCCTGGAGGCTGTCGAACGTGGAGTGGATTTCTTTGATTGTGTATATCCTACACGAAATGGCAGACATGGACATCTGTATACAAATCAAGGGAAGATCAATCTGTTCAACGCTCGATATGAGCTGGATGAGAGACCGATCGAGGAGGGCTGTGTGTGCCCGGCCTGCAGACGATACTCAAGAGCATATATCAGGCATCTGTTAAAGGCAAAAGAGATGCTCGGCATGCGGCTGTGTGTTCTGCATAATCTCTATTTCTATAATACGATGATGGAGGAAATCAGAGAAGCTCTTGATCAGGGCGATTTTGCGGCATACAAGAAACGTAAGCTGGATGGGATGTGCCAGAGCGGGGAAAACAGTGCGGAAATCTAAAAAGAATCTAAAAAAGCTTGTTTTCTTGATTTGTTTTGTGTATGATATGTGTTGATTGCTTAGATATATGATTTGGCGGAGATCCTGCTGGATCATATAGGAATATATGGAGGAAAAAGATATGGGTATTTTATTGACAGGTGACGGAACAGCGGCGGCAACAGGCGGCGGCATGGTCATGATTCTTTACATTGTTGTGATTGTGGCATTTATGTATTTTATTATGATTCGTCCACAGAAGAAAGAACAGAAGAGAATGGCGGCGATGTTAGCGGAGATGAGCGTCGGCGATTGTGTGCTTACGACAAGCGGTTTCTACGGTATTGTGATCGATATTACGGAGGATACGATTATCGTTGAATTCGGCAGCAACAAGAACTGCCGTATTCCTATGCAGAAGTCTGCGGTTGCACAGATCGAGAAAGCGGATGTGGAATAAGTGTAGAAAAACGAGCTTGCTCGCAATCGAGCGTAGCTCGATTTTTTTATTTGTGAGAAAGAACAGAAAAAAGATTTCCGCAATATGGTTCTTTTGTAAACATATACAAAATGACAGGTTATCTCTTGACAGTGCATTCCACATCGTGTAGAATGCGGAGTTGTGTGATAAAGCACGGTAACTCGCAAAGAGTGAGTAAAAGAAGGAGGAGAATATTATGAAAATAAGAACAGTGAAATTAGTTGCATGTGCAGCAATTATGGCGATTACATTATCCATGACCGCTTGTGGCGGTGATGATGCTGCCGCAACAACGGGAACGGAGACAGAAGTTGCAGACACAGATGATTCCGCAGAAGTTGAGCCGGAAACGGAAGAGGAGACAGAAGTAGAGGCAGAGGTTGAAGATGAGGCGGATGCGGATGACGCAGACGATGCAGCGGCGGGCGATTATACAACCTTAGAGGATTACTACAATGATCCTACCGTTAAGTCAGCTTTAGAGAGCGCTTTCGATGCTATGGCAGGTGACGGTATGTCCGCAGCTTGCGAAGTAAGCGGTAATGAGTTCACCGTAATCATCAAAATTGAGGACAGTTCCATGATCGTTGACGATATGGGCGAGGCACTTTCTGCTGCATTAGATGCACAGGCAGATACATTCAAAGCGCAGGTTAAGCAGTTCGACGATGTGATCGGACAGGACGGCGCTTGCACGGTTGTTATGCGTTATACAGATCCTGATGACAACGTACTTGCAGAAAAAGCTTTTACAGCAAACTAAACGCTGAATATCGGATTGCAGATACCATAATAGCTTGTGGCAGACTGTGATTGAGACAAGAGAAGTAAGAGACGGACTTAAATGTTCGTCTTTTTTCTTTTTAATACGACAGGAATAGGGAAGGCACGGACAAACTCTTCTTGAAATTTATAGAAGAATAGACTATGATATATAAGTGATATTTTGCGATAAATGACATGGAAATGAGGGATTGATATGGATTTGAGGATTACATGTATTCCGGGGGACGGAATCGGACCGGAGATTATAGCGGAAGCAAAGAAAGTTCTTGATACTGTGGCAAAGCAGTACGGGCATACCATGCATTATACGGATATTCTTATGGGTGGTGCTTCTATTGACGTACATGGTGTTCCGTTGACAAAGGAAGCGGTTGAAACAGCGAAGAGCGGCGATGCCGTATTGATGGGGTCTATCGGCGGAGACACGACGACTTCTCCGTGGTATCGGTTGGAGCCTTCCTTAAGACCGGAAGCCGGACTGCTGGCAATCAGGAAAGAGCTGAATCTTTTTGCAAATCTAAGACCAGCGGTACTGTATGATGAACTGGTGGCGGCTTGTCCGTTAAAAGATGAGATAGCTGCTGCGGGATTTGATATGATGATTATGCGTGAACTGACCGGCGGACTCTATTTCGGAGAGAAGAGGACGATTGAGGAGAACGGAGTGAGAAAGGCAGTTGATACGCTTGTATACGATGAGAATGAGATCAGGAGGATTGCCATCAAGGGATTTGATATCGCCATGAAACGGCGAAAGAAAGTGACCAGCGTAGATAAGGCCAACGTGCTGGCTTCTTCAAGATTGTGGAGAAGCGTAGTAGATGAGGTCGCGAAGAAGTATCCGGAAGTGACCTTAGAGCATATGTTGGTTGATAACTGCGCGATGCAGCTTGTCAAAGATCCCGCACAGTTTGATGTTATTCTGACAGAGAATATGTTTGGTGACATCTTGTCCGATGAGGCGAGTATGGTGACCGGATCTATCGGAATGCTGGCTTCGGCCTCTTTAAATGATACGAAGTTTGGTCTGTATGAGCCGAGCCATGGATCTGCACCGGACATTGCAGGAAAGGATATTGCGAATCCGATCGCTACGGTTCTTTCGGCAGCAATGATGCTGCGTTATAGCTTCGATCTGGATCGAGAAGCGGATGCGGTTGAAAGTGCGGTAAGGGAGGTCCTTCAGAGCGGTTACCGCACAGGCGATATTATGGCTGAGGGATGTATTAAGGTAGGATGCAGACAGATGGGAGATCTTTTGGCAGATCGGATCAAATAGAAAAGAATCGATATAGACAAAAATAATGCAGGAAATTTTTATGGAACAGAACAATAAGCGGAATAAACTTGATATTGAGGCAACTGTTTTTATTCTGTTTATTTTGGGTCTGGCAGTGTATTACGGCTGGCGTATGTTTGCGCTGACACCGTGGTATGACGAACTCTACACTTACTATTATTTTATCAGCAGAGGACCGGTTTATGCGGCAATTCATTGGCCGCTGCCCAATAATCATATCGGATATTCGGTGTTTTCGGCCTGTCTTGGCATTTTCGGAAATTCCGCCATTGCGCTGCGAGGTATCTCTTATTTGTGTAGTCTTGGAAGTATGATTCTGATTTTTCGGATCGGCAGAAAATGTTTTATGCGCGGACTGGCGCTTATCCCTGTTTTTCTTTATGCGGGTATGAAACTGGTGAATCAGCTTGCGGTGCAGGGAAGAGGATATGCACTTGTATCATTCTGTTATCTTGCGGCAATTTATGAACTGCTGTGCATTACGGTAGAGCATAAAGAACGGATTCGGGACTATATATGTTTCGGTATAAGTTTGGTGCTCGCGTTGTATGCGATACCCAGCAGTCTGTATGTTGTGATTCCGATTTGTTTGGTGGGCGGCATTGTTCTGCTTGCATGCGGCGAGTACAGATGTTTTTGGCGATTGGTTCTCATTTCTCTAGCAGGGGCGGTCTGTACATTAGGGTTGTATGGGGTGGTATGGCTTGCCATCGGTTCCAATTTGCTTATGAAAACGGAAGGCAGTGCCTACTACGACATGGGGCATGGAGCAATTATCCTGCATGCGCCGTTTGCAGCATTGCGGACTGGGATTGAATATATGCTGGCAACGCCGTATATCCAAAGCGTGGGCAGAGAGAAATTTGCCGGCAAATTTATAAGCTGGCTACACAGCCTGCTAAATGAATATTACATGGGTTGTGCAGTAATACTGGCAGTTCTTTTGATTCTCTGTGTTATGCATGTGGTATACTGTATCACAAAGAGAATAAATAACGATGGTTACAGAAAAGAACCTGCTGAGGAAAACGAGCGTTATGATTGTTTCATGGAGATCTATCTGGCAGTCAGCTTGATTGTGATTCCGCTTATGCTGATCTGTTTGTGTTCGCTGCCATATTACAGAGTGTTTTCCTTTGCAGGTGCTTCGGTAGCTTTCGCGGCAACATGGCTGTGGCAGGCCGCAGTCAGAAAGCTTGTCCCTGGACAGGTCGGAAAATACATGCCGATATTCGGAAGTGTTGCCGCAGGAATTCTGTGTATTGTCATGTTGCTTACCCCGTCTTATCGGGCACAGTACAGCGATAGGGAGGCGGCAATAGAGGATGCTTATGAACGGGCAGGGTTGTCTCGACTGCAGAAGATCGCTGTGACGGACTGCGATCAGGAATATCTACTGTTATTTTTATATAATATAAGCGGTGTACAAATTACCCGTGATTTGACAGAGGCGGAGGCCGTGCTGGCGGACAAGTATCTGCTGTTAGATTACAATACGGATGTTATTGATTGGAGTGGCGATGATTGGAAACTGTATCTGACACAGGAAGAGTTTGCGGCATCGCGGATAGTCGAACGGATGGAAGCTGTCTATGAAAATGATAGATTTATCCTATATATGGG
>CAMWMS010000088.1 GCA_947175435.1 uncultured Lachnospiraceae bacterium
GTGCAGTGTGGAAAGCGCCTATATTGATGTGGAATATGATTTGTTTAAAACGCTTTTTCTCAATCTGGTTGACAATGCGGTGAAGGCCGGTGCCGCTGAGATTCGTGTCACGGGCAGTCGGTACAGTGCGGAGTATGTGATACAGGTTCAGGATAACGGCAGCGGCATTCCGGCACAGGAGATTCAGAGAATCACGGAAGCCTTCTATATGGTAGATAAATCTCGGTCCAGGAAGCAGCACGGTGCCGGGATCGGTCTTGCGCTGGCGGAGAAAATCGCGCAGATTCACGGAAGTACGCTGGAATTTGAGAGCGACGGAGTAAGCGGAACCACGGTGAGCATATGTTTCAAATGCAAAGGAGCGGCGGATGATGAGTAAAAGCAGGATCTATACAGCGATTATGTTTCTGTCGGCCATCTGCATGATCTTCGGCGGGTGGTTTCTGACAGCCAGACTTCTTAGGCAAAGAGAGGTGAGGTTCTTAGGCAGCACCGGTAAAGTTGCAGTGCAGTCTGGGGAGATCGGTCTTTTTGCGGACGACATCCTAAGCAGTGTACAGGACTCGGAACCGGAGGAGCAGGAGGAATTTCAGGGTCAGAAGGTGTCCGAATATGTGAGGGCGATCGTGCTGGCGGTTTGGGAGTACGGCGGCAAAGAACTGCCTCATGAGCCGATGGCGGGTCAGATGAATATGAAGCAGGCTATCGATGCGGGAAAGAAATGGGTCGAAAATATGGCGCAGATCGGTGTTTATACCGATGAGCTGTCAGGCTGCGATTTCGATGCGACGAAGGCGGAACTGTGCACGATCGATACACCGATTCGCATGAGTATGGATGAGTCGATGTACAGCTATTGGAAAATATGGTTTATCAGGGACGGTGTTTCGGTGGAGCTGACGATGCATGCCGCCAGCGGGGAAGTCTGGAAAGCGAAGATTTCCGTGGAACGGGGAGAAGAGAAGGACAATTATGTGCCGGTATATGATATGGGATACCTGCTGGAATACGCTTTTCCGTTTATGGAGACGGGAATCAATAAGGCATGGACGGAAGCCTATGATCTTGAAGGAGACATGCAGTCTGTGGATGTGGTGAGGCTTGAAAGCAAGGCGGTATACGCAGAGGCAAGTCAGTCTTTTATCCAGAGTGGCGACAGGACTGAACGGTCGGTATTGGAGTTTGAGCTGTATATGAAAGAGAATTAATTGACAATTATGACACATCTTATATGAAAGTAGGAGACATCTCCCGCCTATGATGGAGATCAAAGGAAAGGGGGACAGATTCATATGAGAATGGTGAAAGATATCACAACAGTTGTTATGTATGCGGCAGTTATGGGATTTGTCGGCTGTGCGGCCGGAATAGGGTTGACTCTGGGGCTTTTTATGTTATAGTGATTTTGGTGAATCGTAACAGAAAAGTGCACGGCAGCGTGGAGAGTACGGAATCATGGAGTATGTTAAGATATTAATGATAGAGGACGATGAAGGGTTAAACCGCGGCGTTTCCTTTGCGTTGGAGCAGGAGGGGTATGCGGTTGTGAGTGCGCGGACATTGCAGGATGGGAAAGCGCTTTTTGAAAAAGAAAATCCCGATGCGGTGATCCTGGATCTGAATCTGCCGGACGGAGACGGCCTCAGCTTCTGCAAAGAGATACGGCAGCTTCCCGGAGACAAAGCGGGAACTGCTGTTTTGATGCTTACGGCACGGGATATGGAGACTGATGAGATCATGGGTCTTGCGAGCGGAGCGGACGATTATATGACGAAGCCGTTTTCCGTCGCCGTCTTGAAAATACGCCTTCAGAATATCCTGCGCAGGAAAGAAGTCAGGAGTGACTCGAATTCTGCCGTTTCCGCAAACTCCGGAGAAGATACGGTCACATCGGGGGACGTGGTTCTGGACCGGAAGATTTTCCGCGCCTTCAGCGGCGGGCAGGAATTAGACCTCAGCATGACGGAGGTTCGTCTTTTGCAATATTTTCTGGAAAATAAAAATCAAGCGTTATTAAAAGAACAGATTTTGCAGAGGGTATGGGATACGGACGGGAATTTTGTGGAAGAGAACACGCTCTCTGTCAATATCAGCCGTCTGCGCAAGAAGCTGGGAGGAAACTATATCCGCACGATTCAGGGAATCGGCTATCTGTGGGATGAAAGTTAAGTAAACGGAGTGGAGGAAAAATGATGACGGCACAAATCATAATCGGGATGCTTGCTGTCTGCCTTGTGTTGTGTCTTGCCGCGCTGATCGTGAGCACGGCTTATTTTTTGCGTCAGTGGAAGAAGATGGACCGCATTTTAGATAACTTTCAGCGGGTGGAAGCCGACGGTGAGTCTCAGAATGATTTGCACTGTTCGGACGTATCGGAGACAAGAGAATCCCGTGTAATCAGCCAGCTCATCCGTATCTTAAGCAGTGCGCGGTATAAAGAGCGACTGGCGCAGGAAGAGAAGAGGCAGACCATGGAGCTGGTTTCCGATCTTTCCCATCAGTTTAAGACACCATTGGCGAACATTGTGATGGATATGGAACTTTTGCTGGACTGCGAACTTGAGGAGGATAAGCGCAATGAGTTTCTTGCCCATGCCAAAAGTCAGGCCGATAAACTACAGTGGCTGATGGCAGATCTTCTGAAGGCTTCCAGACTGGAAAACGGTATCATTCGGTTTGAGGCTGAAAATACCGGCATTAAGAAGACGATTGCGCAGGCTGTCAGCTCGGTGTATGCGCAGGCCGTCGCCAAGAATATAGCATTAGAGGTGGAAGAATTTCAGGATTTTGTGCTCTGGCACAATCCGAAGTGGACGGCGGAGGCAATGTCAAATATTCTGGAAAATGCGGTGAAATACGCGCCTGAGAACAGCCGCATACAGATTGCGGCACAGAGACTGGATCTCTATACGCGAATTATGATTATGGATGAGGGCATCGGTATTCCGGAAAGTGAATATAATCTGATCTTTAAACGCTTCTACCGCGGTAAAGAAGTGGAGCAGCAGGAAGGCAGCGGACTCGGACTGTGCCTGGCCCAGCTCATTCTGCAATGTGAGAAGGGTTATATTACTGTTTCCTCTAAAGTGGGGCAGGGGAGCAGCTTTTCGATGTTTTTGCTGAATGCGGAGGAAGCGGTCCGGATGTAATGGATGTGCTTCGGATTCTGAGTATCTTACAAAATTGTCATATCTTTTTTCATCCTTGTCAGAATACTGTAAGAAGTGTCTGGTAGAATAAACTCATAAGAGAAATACTGACAGGGAGGAGTCATATGAAAATATTGGAAACCCATGATTTAAAGAAATATTACGGAAAGGGCGATATACAGGTCAAGGCGCTGGACGGCGTGAATCTGTCGGTGGAAGAGGGAGAGTTTGCCGCGGTGGTGGGGACTTCCGGTTCCGGGAAATCCACGTTGTTACACATGCTGGGCGGGCTTGATTACGCAACATCCGGCACGGTGACGGTGGCGGGCAAGAAGATTTTTGAATTGAACGAAAACGATCTTACGGTTTTTCGTAGACGACAGATTGGATTTATATTCCAGAGCTATAATCTGGTGCCGATCTTAAGTGTCCGCGAGAATATCGTGCTGCCTCTGGAGCTGGACGGAAGAGAAGTGGATCAGGGGTTTGTGGATCAGATTGTAGGGACACTGGGTCTGGAGAGTAAGCTGGATAATCTTCCGGGGCAGCTTTCCGGCGGGCAGCAGCAGAGGGTGGCGATTGCCCGGGCGTTAGTGACGAAACCGGCGATTATCCTTGCGGACGAGCCTACGGGCAATCTGGACAGTAAGACGACGCAGGAAGTGCTGGGACTTCTGAAGCTGACGGGGGAGCAGTTTCACCAGACGATCGTTATGATTACGCATAATGAGGCGCTGGCACAGCTTTGTGATCGGGTGATTCATATTGAGGACGGCAGGATCGTGGCGCCCGATAAGGAGGTGCACGCATGATCAATAACAATGGTGCGCCAATCCGTAAATTATCCAATCGATGTCTGCAAAATAACCGTATGAGGAATATTTTTGCCGTGCTGGCGATTATTCTGACGGGCATACTTTTTACGGCGGCCTTTTCTTTGACAAGCGGTGCCATGCAGGCAGCGCAGGAGTATACGATGCGGGAAGTGGGCGGACGGTTTCATGCGGGACTTAAGGCGGCGACAAAGGAGCAGTATGAGAAAGTAACCGCAGACCCTATGGTCGTACAGAGCTGTTACAATATTTTCATCGGCTTCGCCGACAACATCATGAAACGACAGGCGGAACTGCGCTATACGCCGGATGAAAGCAGCCTGTGGGATATGTTCATCACGCTGGAAGAAGGGCGTATGCCGGAGGAGGTAAACGAGATCGTTGTGGACACCTTTGTGCTGGATGAGCTTGGGCTTCCTCATTCGACGGGGGTAAAGATACCGCTGCGGTTCTCCTTTATGGATGAGATGATCGAGGAGGAATTCGTTGTATGCGGCTGGTATCAGGGCGATGTCATCTCACACGCCAGTGAGCTTTTCTTATCGGAAAGCCGTTGGATGGAGTTAAAGGGCTCACGAACAGATGAAGATTTCATCAGATGGTCGGAGGAACATCCGGAGGATCGGGGCGTAGGACTGCGTGCAGTCAATCTTTTCTTCGAAAATGATACTAATTTAGAAGAAAAGGTGCGGACCGTTATTCGAAATGCCGGATACGAGCCGGCAACAGAACTGAATTACGGCGTAAATTGGGCGTATATGAGTAGCCGTGTGGAGTCTGTAGACCCTTTTACGTTTACGATCCTGCTGGGAGCTGTTTTGATTATCCTGATCAGCGGATATCTGATCATCTATAATATTTTCCAGATATCCGTGATCAGCGATATCAGATTTTATGGTCTGCTTAAGACCATCGGAACGACAAAGCGACAGATACGCCGGCTGGTACGCCGACAGGCGGTTATGCTTTCCGCAATCGGTATTCCCATCGGTCTGCTGATCGGGTATGGTGTGGGCGGGATTGTGCTGCCTTTTATGCTGCAAATCAATGACTATCAGGGAATGCAGGTATCATTGCAGTTTAATCCGTGGATCTTCGTATTCGGTGCCGTATTTTCTGCGCTGACCGTGTTCTTAAGCAGCAGAAAACCGGGAAAGATTGCAGGAAGTGTCTCTCCCATTGAAGCGGTCAATTATACGGAGACGGTAGGGAAACTTTCCTTAAGACAAAGGAAACGGCACAGAAGGAGAAAGCATGGCAGCGGCTTTTCCGCATTTGCTATGGCGATATCCAATTTCGGCAGGAACAGACGTACGACAGTCGTTGTCATAACGGCGATTTCTCTGAGCATTATTCTTCTGGCAATCATTATGACGGCTGTGGGCAGTTTTCGGATCGACCAGTATATGGAGCAGAGGGTAGCGGAAGATTTTCTGTTAGCCAACAGCAGCGTTACCGGATCGGGCATGGGGAATAACGATATTCATATAGAACCGGAGTTTCTGGCTTATGCGGACGCGCAGGACGGTATCAAGAGTAGGCAGGAAATGTGGTTGCAGTACGGAATCTATCTTCAGATCGACGATCAGGCAAGGGAGCAGCTGCAGAACCTGGATGCGCAGGGCAGGCTCAGAAGAGACGAGCGTGCAGCGGAGGCGCTTGAGAGGATGCTTCGGGGAGAAAAATCGTTCCAAGGTTATTTCTATGGATACAGTGAAGGGCTTCTCTCTAAATTGAAGGTTCTGGACGGCACACTGGATATTGATAAATTTGTAACAGGTGATTATGTTCTGCTGACGCAGCTACGGGGAAATGAAACGATCCCGCCGGAGGAACATGTCTATCATCCGGGGGATATGGTAACGCTGGAAATGATTACGGAGGATTCTACTGCCATTGAAATTACGGATCAACACGGAGAAATGACAGATGTTATATATGAAAATCTGTCAGAAAAAGAGTATGAAGTCATGGCGATCGTTGAGATTCCCTACAGCATGGGGTTAAACAGACTCAGTTCGAATGCCTGTGATGTTGTAATGCCGTTGACGGAGATTGTACCGGGCGGAGACCGGTCAGGTGAGACGACATACGGCCTCTGGGGGCATTGCTTTGCAGTATCATATCAGATAGAAGAGGAGAAACAGGAAGCGTTTGAGGCGGCAGTTAAAGCGTATACGGAGCAGAACACACAGATGGGATATGTGACGCAAGACTCCTTGCGGCAGGAATTTGAAGGCATGATAGCGATTGTGGCGACGATCGGTATTGTTCTTGCCGCTGTAATTGCCCTGATCGGAATATTGAATTTTATCAATGCAGTAATAACGGGTATTATTTCGAGAAGACGGGAGTTTGCCATGCTGCAGAGTATCGGCATGACCGGTGACCAGCTTAGGAAGACGCTTATATGCGAAGGAATCAGCTATATTGCGATTGCAGGCGCAATCAGCTTTATTCTGGGCAGCCTGTTGTCATGGTTGATTTTAAGAGCGTTGAACAATGTCATCCTGTTCTTCGAGTATCGATTCCGGATTCTGCCCTTTGTGGTTATGATACCGATTCTCATGCTGGTGGCGGCAGTTACGCCGTTGATGGCATACAAGAGCCTCAGTAAGAAGAGTATTGTGGAGAGGCTGCACGAGGGAGAGTAAGGTTATTCGATTTCGCCGGAGAGGGCGGCGTTTAAGATATTTTGAGGAGCATCATAGTAGAAGCTGCTGTTGTAATCGTCGATTTTGTCACTGACAAAGGAGTTGTATGCTTCAAATAAGGCATCGATGACATCAATTCCTTTCTCGCGGGCGATACCGAGTATAAGCCGTTTATAGACTTTGCCGATATCCCAATGGCTGGGAACGGCATATTTGGCAGCAGCGACATTGTCAAAAGCTCCTTCGGTGATGTGAGCGCACTTGATGAAATCTTCACTGACTGTGTCAATGCTGTCGCTGTGATATACATCAGCCAGATCATATATTTTTGCAATAGAGGTTCTTCCGAGTGTATTTACTACGGAAGACCTCTTATTTTTGGTCTTTCTTGCAATATAATCAATCAGACTGCATGTAAAAAATAAGTCGTTTGATTTTTGATCTTCTCGTCCTGTCATTTTTAATCCTCATTTCTATACACATTTGATATACTGACCGGCTGTCGTTTTTGTGGATTTCGCAAGTCATATATACTAATTTGGAAGACTTTCGCCGGATACAAATTCCAGACATTTCAAGGCAGCAGGGGTACAGAAGTTAATCTGGTGAGTCGGATATTTGAATTTTGCCATGGACCAGAATTGTTCTCGCGTGATGATGCCGTCAATATAGTCGGCAATAAAGTTGTAGATCTGGTCATTAGCCATAGCGCCTATGACGATATCGTAGTCATGAGGTTCTCCATGGCGGCAGGCGATAATGAAATCAAGCCATTCCTCTGTCATTTCTTTAAATTCGAGTATATTCAGGCTTGTATCCATTCGAACGGTATAAGTATTCGTGACCGGAGTGCTGTAGCGCCTCGCCCAGCGTTCTGCCTGTTCGCGGATTACGGTGCAGTAGAAGCCGGGGCCGAAATCTTTTGTATTTCGGCTTTTTCTGATGTCCGGGTGTTTTATGGTAGTGTAACTGCCGTGGTAAACAGTCATCTTGCCCATATGACAGAAGGCTCCTTTCTTTTGGAATATATTGAGGTTTGCTCTTCATATCTAATTAAGAAAGCAGAAGAACATTTTCATTTCTACTTTATACCAATATAGCGGCTTGCGCAAGAAAAAGTGAACAAGTGTTACCTGAGAGAAGGCAGAGAAACGGGATAATTTACAATTAGGAGACAACTTATCCGAAAATATGACACAATACCCGAATAGAATAAAAATATGTTACAACAAACCGGAGGCCCGAAGGAAAGGCAAGGGGATCAGAGTGAAAAACGAGGGCAGAAAAATCGGAAAAGAAGTAAGACGGGCGAGACAGCGGAAACGCCAAATGAAGAAACGACTGTTATTAATTGCAAAAGGAATGGTTTTCGCGGTACTGCTGATACATATCAGGATGCTTGATACGCAGCTTAAGCAGGTACAGGTTGCGCTCAAACGGATAGAAATTCCGCAGTATGAAGCTTCCCAGGCGATAGAGGAGCCGGCACAGGAGGCGGATTATGCCAGCAGTATCGGTATTGTAAGTGTGGAAAAACCGATACAGCGCACGTGGACGGAGACACTTCTGCGGCTGGACAGCCTGGGGCAGTCAGATCCGGTCATCGCCCAGATATGTCAAAATACTGATCTCTATCCGGAGAAAATGTTGACGGCGCTGGCGAATAATCCCGAGATGGCGGATTATGTGGCGGGATATCTGACCGGAAGCGGAAATATGTCGGGCGGTTTGACGCAGGCGGAGAAGGAACAGACATTTCCGCTGTTGTTGCAGTGGGACCCGCGGTGGGGCTACCGATCATACGGCAGCGACAGCTATATCGGCGTGTCCGGCTGCGGGCCGACCTGCCTTGCCATGGTGCTGTATTACCTGACCGGTGACGAGACCTTTACACCGGATCGGATCGCGGAGTATGCCCTAGAGAACGGTTATTATGTGGAGGGAACGGGAACTGCATGGGCACTGATAAAGGATTTTCCGAGATTTTACGGTATCAGGGTTACGGAACCGGAGGTATCGGAGTATGCGCTGCGAAGAGAGCTGGATGAGGGAAGCATTCTGATCTGTGCCATGGGGAAAGGCGATTTTACAACGGCGGGACATTTCATCGTGATCTACGGATATGATCAGGACGGATTCAAGGTCAACGATCCCAACTGTGTGGCGAGAAGCAGGAAGAGATGGGCGTTTCATGAGATCAGGGGACAGATCAAGAGTGTGTGGGCGTTAAGCGGCGGGACAGAGTACACTGCAGAAAAATCATAGATGTGTATCAATGAGCCGATACTTTAAGAATATTCCATAAAAGAGGTGATTTCACGGCAGAGAAATGATATACTAACGTGTGAAGTATTTCATTCAGAAAAGCGAGGAAATATCCATATGGCACCGGTAAATCCACATGCAACATATAAAGCGAGGAAATTATTACAGTATCTGACCGCCGTCGGCGGGCGTAAGATCGTCACGGGACAGCATACACAGACCGTGGCCATGGAGGAGATTGATGAGATTAAGAAGATCACAGGCAGGGAACCCGCACTTCGGGGATTCGAGCTGCTTGCCTATTCTCCGAATATCCGATATGAGACGGGGGATGAGCATTGCAGGACGGAGATCGACGAGAACCGCAATACTTTGGAACATGCCAGAGAATTCGGGCGAAAAGGTGGCATTGTGACTTTTACATGGCATTGGTTTTCGCCTTTAGGCGGCAGAGACAAGAGCTTCTATGCGGAGAAGACGGAGTTTGATCCGGAGAAAGTGCTGCAGGTGGGAACCGCGGAGCGGGAGGCTTTCTATCATGATCTGGATGTGATGGCGGGCTGCCTGAAACCTTTTCTGGACGAGGATATTCCGGTGTTATGGCGGCCTTTACATGAATCGGAAGGTAAGTGGTTCTGGTGGGGCAGGAAAGGTCCCGCCGTGGCAGCAAGGCTTTATCGATTGATGTATGAGCACTTCGTTAATGTACATCACCTCAACAATCTGCTCTGGGTGTGGAACTGCCCGTTAAAGGAGGGGTATCCGGGAGACGATGTGGTGGATATTCTGTCCCGCGATTTGTATGCGGACAAGGGAACGAAGACGGACTATCGCAAAGAATACGAGGAGCTGATTGCCATAACACCCGCGAGGAAACCCGTTGCACTGGCGGAGATCGGTATTCTGCCTGATATGGATACGCTGGAGAAAAGCCGGGTGCCGTGGTGTTATTATATGACGTGGAGCAAGGGCTTTGTGATGACCGAGGAATTTAACAGTCACGAGGCGCTGTGCAGGATCTATGACAGTAGGTATGCGGTGACTTATCCGGCGGGAATATAGGGAGAAGCTTACATGAAGTCGATTATAAACAGCTTTATCATAGCAGTCGCCATGTATTCTAAGATTCCTATGCCTAAGGTGGAATGGAATCAGAAAAACATGAAATATGTGCTTTGCTTTTTTCCGGTCATAGGGCTTGTCATCGGCGCGCTGCTCTACGGATGGAGCAGAGTCTGCGAGGCATGCGGGTTCGGACAGGTCTGCTTCGCGCTGGTGGGAACGGTGATTCCGGTGATTATTACGGGAGGCATCCATTTGGACGGTTTTCTTGATACCGCAGATGCCTTACATTCTTATGCGAAAAAAGAGAAAAAGCAGGAAATACTGCAGGATCCCCATGTGGGAGCATTCGCCGTGATTGCCGCGATCTGTTTCTTCATGCTCTATGGGGCGGGATTGACGTTGATTTGGAAAAGGAGTCAGCTTCTTCTTATGGGGATTAGCTATATCATATCCAGAACGCTGAGCGGCATGAGTCTTGTATGGTTTCCGGCGGCGAGAGAAGAGGGGCTTCTCCACACTTTTTCCTCATCAGCACATAAGCGGACGGTGCGGATCGTTCTAGTCACGCTGTTGGCGCTTGCTATGATCAGTGCAGTCATAATACATCCGGTCATGGGTGCGCTTATGGCACTGGCGGCAATGTGGGTGTGGACATATTATTACTATATGTCCAAAAAGCAGTTTGGCGGCATTACCGGCGATCTTGCGGGATATTTCCTATGTCTGTGCGAGTTGTCAAGTGTGTTGGTGATCGGCATGGTTGGAAGAGTTATGTAAACTTAATGTCGTTAACTATAGGTATAGAAGGGAACAGTATATGAGCAATAAAAAGCTGGTAGTCGGTATCCTCGCGCACGTGGATGCGGGCAAGACTACTCTGGCGGAGAGTATATTATATACAAGCGGCAGTATCCGTAAGTTAGGACGGGTAGACCATAAGGACGCGTTTCTGGATACGGACAGGCAGGAGCGTGAACGGGGGATCACCATTTTCTCTAAGCAGGCGAAAGTCTGCTGGAAGGATGTAGATATTACGCTGTTAGATACGCCGGGGCATGTGGATTTCTCGGCGGAGATGGAGCGTACTTTGCAGGTGCTTGATTATGCAGTGCTGGTAGTAAGCGGTGCGGACGGTGTACAGGGGCATGTGCTGACTTTGTGGCGGCTCCTTGCCAGATATCAGGTTCCTGTTTTTCTTTTTATTAATAAGATGGACCAGCCGGACACCGATCCGACAGCGCTTCTTGCGGAATTGAAAGAAAGGCTGGACGAGCGGTGCGTGGCGTTCGGGGAGCGGGACGAGGCGTTCTACGAGGATATCGCAGTCTGTGACGAGGAACTGTTGGAGCGGTATCTGGA
This sequence comes from uncultured Lachnospiraceae bacterium, assembly GCA_947175435.1. Taxonomy (GTDB): domain Bacteria; phylum Bacillota; class Clostridia; order Lachnospirales; family Lachnospiraceae; genus UBA3282. The sequence goes on from CAMWMS010000088.1 coordinate 11,326, forward strand.
AGCGGAGTCGGAAAGCAAGACAGAGCATAGGGCTGTGGCCGACGGCGTAGTTTCGGATGAACGCGAAGAGCAGACGGAACCCCGAGGTGTGATAGATGACGAAGAAATTAGGAAATTAGTTTCTGGGCGCAAAGTATTCCCATGCTTTTTCGGTTCAGCGCTTAAGGTGGAAGGGGTCACGGAATTATTGGACGGGATCGCCGCGTATACGCGGATGCCGGACTATGGGGAAGCTTTTCGCGCACGGGTTTATAAGATTTCCAGAGATGTACAGGGAAACAGACTGACACATATAAAAATAACAGGTGGTACGCTTAAGGTCAAGCAAATGATTCGTACCCATGGGAGTCGTTATGGTGCCGGTAAAGGCGAGGGCGATGGGGAAGCAGAGAATGTGACGGAAGAAAAAATTGACCAGATCCGCATTTACTCCGGTGATAAATATACCACGGAGCAGGAGGTGACGGCGGGAACCGTCTGCGCCCTGTTAGGGCCGGTTACGACTTTTTGCGGGGAAGCTCTGGGAGAGGAAGAAGAGCACACCGTCCCGCTGCTGCAACCGGTCATGACCTACAGAATGGTACTTCCCGACGGGTGTGATGTGCATCGGATGTATAACAAGTTATGTCAACTAGAAGAGGAGGAACCGCAGCTTCACATGGTGTGGCAGGAGCGCCTCGGTGAAATTCACGTACAGTTGATGGGCGAGGTGCAGATCGAGGTGCTGCGGAATCTTATCAGAGAGCGGTACAGCGAGGAAGTCATGTTTGACGAAGGCAGTATCGTGTATAAGGAGACGATAGGGAACGTAGTGGAGGGAGTCGGTCACTATGAGCCGCTGCGGCACTACGCGGAAGTACATCTGCTTCTGGAACCGGGCGAACCGGGAAGCGGACTGCAGTTTAGCACGCGGTGCAGTGAAGATGACCTTGACCGCAACTGGCAGCGTCTGGTCATGACTCATTTGGAGGAAAAAGAGCATCTGGGCGTATTGACGGGTTCTCCGATCACGGATATGCAGATCACTCTCGTGGCAGGGCGTGCACATTTAAAGCACACCGAGGGCGGAGATTTCAGACAGGCGACTTACCGCGCCGTCAGACAGGGACTTTGTAAGGCGCAGAATATTCTTTTAGAGCCGGTCTACGCATTCCGGCTGGAGCTGCCTGCGACGCTGATCGGACGCGGCATGACGGATATGCAAGGTAAAGCCGGGAAATTCGGTGCACCGGAGATGACAGGCGATTATGCGGTGCTTACGGGCACGGTGCCGGCA
>CAMWMS010000089.1 GCA_947175435.1 uncultured Lachnospiraceae bacterium
GCCGCAGGAGACTGTGTAGATCTCGGAGGTCGCAGAATAAATAAACGGGAATCTTAATTATTGTTACCGCTAGATATTCATTGGAAGCAGCCGTGATTTGACATGACAAACCGAAAATGATAATCTCATAGAAATAGTTAATTTATGCGGAAGTACATTGGGAGTGTGTCATGGTATTGGAGCAGATAGAGCCTTTGTTTTACGCAAAAGGGTATCATAAAATTCCGACGAATTCCCCGGAATATGCATTTTATTGTCATGAGGAAAATCAGGGATGCACGGTTATATTTGTGATGGATTATCAGGAGAGTACAGAAATCTCACCGGAGTGGTATGCACGGATGAAAGAGCGTGGAGTCGGTTATTTTCATACCAGGGGTGAGACCGAGATTCATATGATGACCTTGATTTTATGTAAGGGTGCGGAGTGGGCAAAGAAACTGTGCAGTGAGGATAGTTTCTGTTGGATCATTGATACCATCGCTGACAAACTGATTATATATGAGAATCAAGTGTCGGATTTCTATGGATGGAGGGCGGTTCTAGAGGATTTTCTGGCCAGACCGGCATACCACGAAGTTGAACGGGAGGAAGCAGCGAAGGGAGAAGGGAGATTTCACTGGGAGAAGTGGAGCCGGGAACGGATCGCGAAATTGCCGTGGGTGAATATTTGTCTGGTGGCAGTCAATGTGATCGTATTTCTGATATGTACATTTACCGATGATCTGTTATATAATAAAGGTGCGCTCGGTGTAAAGGAGATTACGAAGGACGGTTCGTATTACAGGATACTTACTTCGATGTTTCTGCATTCGAGTACACAGCACCTTTTCAGCAATATGATCATTTTGTATTATATTGGGGAGATTGTGGAGAAGAAAACGGGGCATATTCTATATGCGGTGATTTATTTTCTCTCAGGAACGGCAGGTGCGGTTTTATCCATGGGATATGAGCTTCTGATGAGGGACTACTATACCTCTGTGGGGGCCAGCGGTGCGGTCTTTGGTGTGGAAGGCGCTTTGCTTATGCTGGTTATTCTGTATCACGGTAAGTTAGAGTATATGACGACAGGCAGACTCGCCTTTGCCATTGTATTTTCACTCTACTGTGGATTTACCGGTACGAATGTCAATAACGCGGCACATATAGGCGGTATTCTCATAGGATTTGCCGCGATGGCGGTCATTGCGATGCTGTGCCCGCAGGTTAGGGCAGGAAAGGACAAGAATATCAATGAAGATTAATATCTATTATGGCGGACGGGGACTAATGGATGATCCCACACTCTTCGTGATCAATAAAATAAAGGAAGTGCTGGAAGAGCTTCGTGTTACGGTGGAGTATTTCCAGCTCTATGAGTTGAAGAATAGTATCACAACCCTTCCACAGAGTTTAAAAACTGCTGACGGTGTTATTCTCGCAACGACGGTGGAGTGGTACGGCATAGGTGGATATATGCAGCAGTTTCTTGATTCCTGTTGGCTGTATGGAGATAAAGAGCGGATCAGTGAGATCTATATGAGCCCGATCGTCATGTCAACCACATATGGAGAGCGGGGCGGCATGCTTGATCTGGTAACGGCATGGGAGATTCTGGGCGGACTTCCCTGCGACGGTATCTGTGGATATATTACGGACACATCTATTCTGGAAGAGAATGAAGAATATATTCGCATCATAGAGAAAAAAGCGGAAAACCTGTATCGCACGATCAACCAGAAGATGGCATGTCTGCCGGCGAGCAATCAGGCGGTAAAACAGAAAGTGGCAATTACAAAAAATATTAATTTTACGCCGCAGGAGTCAGAACAGCTTTCCCAGTATGTGGCTGATGATACTTATGTGCAGAGACAGAAAGCGGATATTCAGGAGCTGGCCAGCATGTTCCGGGATATGATGGGAAGCAGTGAGAAAGAAGACACGACGGAATTTTTGAAAGAGATTCAGGAACATTTCAAACCGCAGCCGGGATTGGCAGGGGACTTTAAGATCGTGATAGAGGAGAAGAAGACACCGCTTTTCATCGGAATAAGCGGAGGCGATCTGCGCTGCTTCTACGGTGAGGGCAGTCATGCAGATGTGGAGGTGCAGATGCCCAGAGAGGTGATGAGTGGTATTGTGGCCGGTAAGTCTACGTTTCAGGCTTCGTTTATGGCAGGCGATATGAAGATGAAGGGTGATTTCAAGGCGCTTCGTATATTGGACCAGGCACTTATATTCGGCGCCAGACTGACCGGATTATAATAAATGTGAGTGAGATAGGAGAGGATTATAATAATGAAAGACGCTAATTGTATTTTTTGTAAAATTGCAAACGGTGAGATTCCGTCCCAGACACTGTATGAAGATGAAACCTTCCGTGTGATTCTTGATCTGGGACCGGCGACGAAAGGGCATGCGTTGATTCTGCCCAAAGAACATTATGCAAATTTGTACGAACTGCCGGAGACAACTGCCGGAGAGGTCATGAAACTGGCTAAGAAGATGGCATCTATGATGACAGAGCGTCTGGGCTGTGAGGGATTCAATCTGGTGCAGAATAACGGAGATCTGGCAGGACAGACTGTCTTTCATTTTCATATGCACCTGATTCCGAGATATCGGGCGGACAGACAGAAGATCGGATGGAAGCCACAGGAAGTATCGCAGGAGGAACTGGAAGCGGTTAAGGATCAGATATGCCGGGAATAAACGGATTATGTTGTGATCAGTATGGCGGCAGTTGAAACAGGAAAGGGCAGAGTAAGTCAATGCGAATGGTAGATGTGGCGGATGTCACAAGAAATATTAAAGAAATGTGTATCGAAGCGAATCATTTTCTCGCGGAAGATATGGACGAGGCAATGAGGCATGCATTACAGGAAGAGAAAGCACCACTGGGAAAGCAAATTCTGTGCCAGCTTCAGGATAACCTGAAAATTGCCGGAGAAGATATGATACCCATCTGTCAGGATACTGGTATGGCGGTAATCTTCATGGAGATCGGACAGGATGTACACTTTACGGGCGGTTCTCTGGAAGAGGCGGTTAATGAGGGTGTCAGACAGGGATACGTAGAGGGATATTTGCGGAAATCCGTGGTTGGCGATCCTTTGATCCGTGAGAATACGAAGGATAATACACCGGCCGTCATCCATTACGAGATGGTAGCAGGAGACAGCGTTAAGATCACCGTGGCACCGAAGGGATTCGGGAGTGAGAATATGAGCAGAGTGTTTATGCTTAAGCCTGCGGACGGAATAGAAGGTGTTAAGAATGCCATTCTGACTGCAGTCAAGGATGCCGGTCCGAATGCGTGTCCACCGATGGTTGTGGGCGTGGGTATAGGCGGAACTTTTGAGAAATGCGCCCTGATGGCGAAGAAGGCGCTCACCAGACCGGTGAACGAACACTCAGAGATTCCCTATGTGAAAGAACTGGAAGAAGAGCTGCTTTTGAAGATTAACGATACAGGAATCGGCCCCGGAGGGCTTGGCGGAACGACTACGGCGCTGGCGGTTAATATTAATACTTACCCAACGCATATTGCAGGACTGCCGGTAGCGGTCAATATCTGCTGTCATGTGAACAGACATGCGGTAAGATTGTTATAAGTTATTCTATAGGAAATTGCTCGGATAGCCACGAGTTTGTGAAGCGTAAGCGAACAAATCTCGCAATTGAGCGAAGCTCAATTTTTTATATGCATACAGCATGGAGGAAAAATGGAACGACATATACAGGCACCTATAAATAAAGAAGAGGCGGCAGTGCTGCGGGCAGGAGATTATGTGTACATAAGCGGCACCATTTATACAGCGAGAGATGCGGCGCATAAGAGAATGTATGAGACACTGGCTCAGGGCGGAGAGCTTCCTCTTGAGATGGAGAATAACGTGATATATTATATGGGACCGTCTCCGGCAAGAGAAGGCAGACCGATCGGTTCTGCCGGTCCGACCACTGCCAGCCGCATGGATAAGTATGCGCCGGATCTGTTGGATTTGGGTTTGATCGGTATGATCGGTAAGGGCAAGAGGTCGCAGGCCGTGAAAGAAGCAATCGTCAGAAACGGAGCGGTTTATTTTGCTGCGGTCGGCGGTGCGGGGGCACTGTTGTCTAAATCGATTACTAAGTCGGAAGTGATCGCGTACGATGATCTCGGAACGGAGGCGATTCGCAAGCTCGAAGTCAAGGATTTTCCGGTTATTGTAGTGATTGACTCTGAGGGGACGGATCTGTATGAGACGGTGATGTCTAAATAGGATAGTGCGTAGTGTACTGAAAAAATCATGTGAAAGCGTTGACAAACGAGAATAGCTTAGGTATAATAACATGTGCGTTGTGGTTGAGCGCAGAACTTCATATTGGTAGAGGATAGTTCAGACTGTGGAGAAATACTCAAGAGGCTGAAGAGGCGCCCCTGCTAAGGGTGTAGGTCGCTTGCGCGGCGCGAGGGTTCAAATCCCTCTTTCTCCGTTATATCTACCGATGAATTAAGACTCAGGAATGTTGGTTAAGCATTTCTGAGTCTTTCTACGTCTATTTTCTGTGTTTTGACTTAGACCGCTTCTGCTCATACATAGCTCGGTCAGCCTTCTCGGTGAGCTGTTTTAGATCAAAGTCCGGGCGGATCGTTTCGGTGGCTACGCCGATGCTGGCGGAGACATGATATTTTTTAGTGTGCAGTTTATTGTAGTTATCCAGATATTGGTTGATTTTATAGATCAGAAGTGTGATTTCCTCGTCGGAATATCCTGCAGTCAGCAGATAAAATTCATCGCCGCCCAGCCGGGCGCAGATATCTCTGTCCCTTACAGCGTTTTTCAGGGCATGACCGAGAATACAGATTGCGAAATCGCCTTCGCTGTGTCCGTAAGTATCATTGATGTACTTAAGTCCGTCCAGATCCAGTACAAAAGACGAGATACGGGTGCCGGTATCCTGCATTTTCTCAAGCAGTTCTTCTGACAGCAGTTTGTACCCGTGCCGGTTATAGAGACCGGTCATTTCATCATGCATATATATTTCTTCCAACCGATTGACAAGAAGACCTGTTCGCTTGTTCTCGGCAATATTATGCAGCATACTGTTGATATTCATGATCCAGGACAGGAAATCAACCTCACAGATAATCTGGTTATGCTCGTATGCAATGGCAATATAACCATATGCTTTCTCACTGAAATACAGAGGGTAGAAAATGTAGCTGGAGGATTCGCTGTCAAAGAGATAGTCAGGCAGCGGATTTTGCTTGGTAAAGCTACACTCATGCATGCGCTTGCCGTCCTTATATGCAAACTTAAGCAGCATGACATCCCGATCCGCAGAGTCATCTTCGGAAAAAGTAATTGTGCGGATGTGGGAGGAGACGGAATCCCAGTCTGAATAAAGGCACAGATATAATTCGCTGCACCCGGAAATCTGTGACACAAAATTTTCCAACAGCTCCATGCCCTCATTAATATCTACGGTTGCCAATAGGGAAGCGGCCATATGAATATTATTCGTGCTCGTAGCTTCGTTCTGCCCTACTTTTAACGCCATTTCATGCTGAAAAAAGAAGGGATTCCTATGGTGTTTGGCAGCACATCCGCAGGAGCCGCCGATGTGCGGATCGGATGTTATGACCGTAACCGGAGGAAGTTCTTTGCCGTGGATCGCCGAGAGTAGAAGCTCCACGGCGTGTATGCCCATTTCTTTTGTTGGAAAAGTAACTGATGTCAGCGGCGGATCGATAGACTGTCCCTCCTCCAGCATGTCGGTGCCTGTCACGGCAATATCTTCGGGGACCCGGTATCCCTTGTCAAGAAGCGCACGGATCATACCGAGCGCCATGCGGTCGTTGTAGCAGACGATCGCATCTGGTTTACCCGTGGCGGTAAAATATTCCGCCGCCGCTTCAAAATCCCGGCTGTCGTAAGTGCACTCATAGATATCCTGTGCCGTGACAGGCAGATTGTGCTTTGCGATAACCTGTTTGTAAATATTGCGGCGTTGGTCAGAGAAATATGTTTCCAGTGTGTTTCCGAGATAACAAATACGCTTATATCCGTGGGTTCCGATCAAATGTTCTGTGAGCTGTCCGGTGCCGGTGTCGTTGTCCAGCGCTATAGACGGATATTGCCCATGTTGATGTGTAATTTCAATAATTGGGCAGCGGCACCCCGCCAAAGTTTTAGAAATCAGTTGCGGTAGATTGCTGGTAACATATGTACTGGATATGAAAATGACACCGCAAAGGTTGTCAAAATTCGGAATGCGCAGGATACTTTCCTCCCCCTGTCTGTAATTGCCCGGAATCTCTTCGTCCGTGGACGAAAAAATCTCCACACAGTATCCGTACTCCGAAGCCTGGTCTATGATGCCTTGACAAATATTACGCTGGTATTCCCCTACAATATGCGATACAAAAACACCGATTTTCTTAGTGTGGTACATATCTTTCCTCCGAAACAATGATGATCAATATTTTCTCTTAGTATAATGGACAATATCGGAAAAAACAATACAACGCTCCGCTCATTGCGAAATACAATCAAAGGTACACAATAAATAAGGTGTGTTATTCAAAAAATGACACCTCCATAAAAAATGGACACTTAAAGTATCGGTGCAAGATAATTTATAATAAATTAACTACCCGTTTTTATAGTTATTATGTATTGGGATTGAAGATTACTGGGAAAGTAATTTCCACAATATGCCGGATGTTATAGTGACCCAATTACAAAGCTCGGCATTATGTATCGAAAATTCACGAAATAATATTATGTAATCTTGAAATAAATTAAACAGTAACTATAATTATTGTGGTAGGAGCATTACTTATGGTTAAAATGCACAAGACCATAGTAAGGCATAATCTATTAAATTAAAAGGAGGAATTTTATTATGAGGCATGGCAGAACGTTTCGTAAGCGCTGTCTTACATTTCTACTCAGCCTGGCAATGGTATTCACTTCTGTGAATGTACCAATGCTTACTGTGCGGGCGGAAGAAGAAGCGCCGATCGAGAACGGCAACATCGTAATGCTGACGACGGATGACGGAAGCAATGAGCTGACGACACTTGAGGGTAACAATGAGGGGACACCTCAAAATGATGAAAACCCTGTGGGGGGGGGTATAAACCCAATTACAGAAGCTTCTGATTTGGCAGCACCGGCTGGTGTTGTGGCTGAATATTGGACGGCTAATGATGAACACAAGGGAATGATTCATATTGTCTTTCAACCTGTATCAGGTGCAACCGGGTATAAGATTCTTGTTGATGGAGTCGAAGCTTGTACGGGAAGTGACACAGAACAGTGGTTGGATAAGACGTTTAGCGAAGGACAGCATGAAGTAACAGTTATTGCGCTGGGGGAAAATGGCGCGGAAAGTGCTCCTTCTGAAGTTACTGATCCTAGTAAGTTTACGGTGCCGGGAGCTACAGAGACTAAGGCACCATCGAAACCATCTGGAGTGGAAGCAAGATATTGGGATACGGATGATGCTAATAATGGAAAAATCTGGGTGACTTGGAATAGCGTATTTGGTGATGGTGGTATTCCTACAAGCTGGGAAGTTTCTATCGATGGGAAATTAGTAGGAACTGAAAGTAATGTAGCGGCATACTTTTACGAGAATACCTATGCTGCAGGAACACATACTGTAGACGTCGTTGCTTCTAATAGTATTGGTAATTCCGAACCTACAACAGTTTCATTTACACTGACGGCGGATCAGGCAGGTGGTTCGGATGCTGGCGATCCTATCGAGACAGGAGAAGTGCTGGTAAGTTCTGATATAGATTTAACAGGGCTTGTGCTGGCGGCAGGTGGTTCGGATGCAGGCGCTGGTATCTGGAATGTATGGACCGATGCCGGAATAGCTGCAACGGGTGCGGATAATTCTACGGTTACCTTCACATATCCGTCCGGCAAATGTGCAAATGACTGGTCATTACAATTCCAGACGGAAGAAAAGATTAAGATAGAAAAAGATGAGTATTATACACTGAAATTTACGGCAGAATCTTCTATTCCGCGTTATATGGGAGTGCGTATGGCACACACTACCAATCCGGTTACATATGATACTGTCGGATATAACCCATTGAAGTATAAGCTTCCTGCAGAACAGGCAACGGAAGTTGTTTATGTATTTGCGGCGGAGGCCACAGAAGAGTGTAAGATTCAGTTCTTACTTGGCACATACTCGGAGGATAAATCTCCGCTTTGGGGGCAGGAAGAGGGACATACATTAAAGCTTTCCAATATTTCTTTAGAGAAGGGTAAAGCTGTTGATGAGGTAGGCGCAAATGCGACGGTTGCAGCAGCTGGGTATAAAACCGGATTAAATGCGGCAATTAAGAAATGTGAAGTATTAAAGGCAGAAGATTATGAAGAAGAGTCTTTTAAAGCGCTTACAACTGCTTTAACTACAGCGAAGTCTGTATCAGAGAGTGCTACTTCCACAAAGAAAGAGGTAGATGACGCTTTAGTAGATTTGCAGATTGCGCAGGCTTCACTGCATGAGTCGGGCTATGTGCCTCCGGCAGATCCGATGACGATGGTTGATCCGATCAACTTTGAAGAGTTGACGATGAAGACTTATCGTTCACAGGATGATGGCGGATGGGGCGGCGACTCTAATGTCAAGTTTACATTTAATAAGACTACGGCAACAATTTCAGCGGATGGTTTTGGTAATCCGGCATCATGGGCTGTTCAATGGGCGACTATTGCGAATTTAGAATCGCCCGTGGATAACAATGTATTTGAGTTTGATGTTGTATCAACAAATAATAAAAGTATTGTTTTCAAGAACGAAACAGCAAACACCTCGGAAACGATTGAATTGACGGCTGGGGAGACTACGCATATTGCCAGAAGAGTAAATGGGAAGTCTCTTGGTTTCACATTTGATCTTTCGGGTGGTGCAGGTACACTCACTTTCACAAACATGAAGTTTGGTGAAGAAGTTTCCTATTATAATTTTAAGGAACAAGAAACCGCAGGAAATTTGAAGACGCATTTTGGCGTAGACTGGGCGGGCGTAGTAGGAGCTACTGGAACTGCCACTGAAGATAGCTATACAATCAATGCAACAAATTTCGGCTGGGAAGTTTGGGGAGTTCAACTCATATTAGAGAACTTTATTAATATTACAACCACTTCAACTTATAAGATTGGTGCTGTTATTGAGTCTACGGTAGATAAAGAGATTACTGTTAAATTAGGTAATCCTAATAAAGATAGTGACGAACTTGCCCTTAAAAAGGTTTCGTTAAAGGCAGACACTCCGCAGACGATCGAGTTAGAAAGTACTCTTTGGGACGAAGAACTGTCAAGTACATTATTTTTTGCATGTGGTGGTGGCAGTAACGGCGGAGATATCACAATATCGAAGTTGTATGTGGTATCCAAGAAACCCACAACTAAAGACGCTCCTGTTGTGACGGCTGGAAAGAAGAACGATAAGGCAAATGGTTATCGGATCGGTGAAGCCGTTGAATTGAATTATAATGAGACAGCAGCGGACTGGGCGAAAAATATTACAGCAATTACTGTAAACAATAAACCTCTGGCTTCTGATAGATATACGTTATCTGAGGCCGATCACAAGATTACCGTAAATGCAGATGTATTCACGAAGTATGATGTATATGATTTTGTGATTACGGCGGAGAACTATCAGGATGTAAAAATCAGAGTACCGGTATATGCTGTTAGCGTAAATAATGAAGACTGGCAGCAGGAATGGGCGGACGAGTTTAATGGAACGGAACTGGATTCCTCCAAATGGGATTACGAAATCGGAATCAGATCCGGTGACGACGCAACTTCCGATGCGGCTATATACTGGGGAAATAACGAGAAGCAGTATTACACGAAAGAAGCGGTTACTGTACAGGATGGTAAATTAGTGGTTACCGCAACTGCTCTCACAGATGAATTGAAAGCAAAATATAATATTACGGATACACACGTAAAATATTCTTCCGGTAGAATCAGAACCGTTTCTGAGGACGGATCGGAAGTAAAATTCGGAACGACTTACGGCAGAATGGAAGCTAAGATGGAATTGCCGGAAGCAACCGGTTATTGGCCGGCTTTCTGGGGACTTCCTACACCGGAAACTATGGACCTGTATGGTACGTGGGCGGCATCCGGAGAGATTGACATCATGGAAGCGGTAGGTCAGGATGGCAACTATGTAAACGGAACCATTCATTATGGCAGTGAGTGGCCGAATAATGTATATAGCGGCGGAACCCATTATTTTGAAGAAGGCGATTCCATAGCAAACGAGCATGTGTATGCGATTGAATGGGAACCGGGCGAGATCAGATGGTATGTAGATGATATTTTATATCATGTAGAGAATAACTGGTATGCAAAGGCAAACGGAGCGTCTGCTAATTATGCATATCCGGCACCGTTTGATGAAGATTTCTATCTGTTGCTGAACCTTGCGGTCAGTGGAAATTATGTGGGTAATCAAGATCCGGCAGCAGATGAGCTTGGCAAGTCAATGAAAGTTGACTACGTAAGGGTATATAAGGATAGCACGAAGGACTATGGCACGACGCCGGATGCACCTTCTGCGGATAAGGATACAGAATTCTTTGAGGCGAATAAGGTAAATGCGGATGAGTCCGGAAACTATATTAAGGATCCTGAATTTGAAACGATGAAGGATCATCAGATGGCTGGCGGAACTACTGTTGTTCCGGCGCTTGGATATTGGACTACTGCAACAGACTCAGGGAATGGAGCAGCTACTAATATTGCAGTTGCCGACAAGGATGGCGTTAAATATGCCAAGATTGACGTATTAGCAACCGGCGCGAATAACTATGATATCCAGTTGATCCAGCATGTTCCGCTGGCAAAGGGATATACATATAAGCTTACGTTTGATGCTTACACAGATGTTCCGGCAGGAAGAAACTTTACAATAGCGCCTAAGGGCGATGCCGATAACGGTTGGGCCGGTTATGACTCCGGTATCAATCCTAACTTAACGGCAGAGGTTCAGTCGTTTGAACATATTTTCAAGATGACAGCAGCGTCTGATCCGACGGCGCGTGTTGAGATGAACATAGGCAATGCACTTGGAACGGTCTATGTCGGCAATGTTAAGTTAGTTGCCCTTACGGATCAGGAAGTAGAAGATCTTGAGAATGAAAAACTTCACGGTACGAAAACACCGTTAGATAATGGCGAACATATATATAACGGTACGTTTGATCAGGGTAAAAACAGATTAGAATACTGGGATCTGGACGGCGATTATACAGCAGATACTTCTAAGCGTTCTATGAAAGCCGTAATTAAAGCATCTTCTGATATAAATGATGCGACAATCAAGCAAACCGGTATTCAGTTATTAGCAAGAGATACTTATCGGCTGACTTTGGATGCAAAAGCTGATGCAGCTAAGGAGATTAAAGCCGGTTTATACTCAAAAGATGGAGTTGCTTACGCAGAGAAACAAGCGACGGTTAACACCGAGACGAGTAAAGTGGATCTGGAGTTTACCATGCCCGAAGATGTAACGGATAAAGAAGCAGTTCTGATCATCGCTTTTGGCGGCGATACAGTTTCAGTTGAGATCGATAATGTATCGATGTTCAGGACGACGAACTTTAATGCAGAATGGAATGCTTCTATTCTGTATCCGCTGGGCGGGGAGATGTGGACGGATTATAACTACTATGTATTCGGAAACGTAACTGGAAAAGCGGTTCCGGCAGATGGAATCGTTACAGAGGCGGCAAATTCGTCTAAAGAGAATTATGATTACATGATTTTCAGAAACGCATCTGTTAAGACAGGTTACTCTTATGACTTGAGCTTTGATGTCAAGACAAGCGTTGCAAATCAGAAGGTAATAGCAAGTGTTCAGCAGGATGAATCATGGATCGAGCTGGCGCATGAGGAAGTAACCACCGATACAGATTGGCAGACAGTGAATGCAACATTCAAGGCAACGACAGAAGGTGCGGTAAATCTGAAGTTCTTACTGTCAGACAGCTCTAACACAGAGTACAATGTCAGCTTGAAGGATGTTTCACTGAAAGTGGTAGGAGCACCATATCTGGTGATTGAGAAACTGCCCACTGAATTATCAGTTGGTGCAGAATTCCAAGTAAAAGCCTCTCATGCGGTAGAGGTAAATCCGGATTATGAAGTATATACTTATTCTTCAAGCAGCCCGGATGTGGCGACAATCAGTGAAAGCGGTCTGATTACAGCAGTTGCTGTCGGAACAACAACGATCAAAGTGACTTCCGGTGTGGGAGCGACTAAGAGTTTTGATTTAGCAGTAGTTGAAAAGGCGGATGATTATTCGGAAGTAGGCTACAGAGTAACCTTCGATTACAACTGTGAGCTCGGAACAAAGACGATCGAT
>CAMWMS010000090.1 GCA_947175435.1 uncultured Lachnospiraceae bacterium
CGATCCTGTGCCCGCAGATGTCTCCGATCCATTTCGAGATCATGCAGTCAGGATTCGAAGCCTGCGGTTATCACTTCGAGGTACTTAACAATGACAACCGACATGCCGTAGATGTAGGATTAAAATATGTAAATAATGACGCATGTTATCCTTCACTGATGGTGGTAGGACAGATCATGGATGCCCTTCTTTCCGGCAAATATGACCTAAACAAAGTGGCAATTATCATGACCCAGACAGGCGGCGGCTGCCGTGCCACCAACTATGTGGGCTTCATCAGACGAGCACTGGAGAAAGCAGGCATGGAACAGATTCCCGTTATCTCACTAAACCTTGCCGGCATCGAGAGTAATCCCGGTTTCCATCTCAATGCCGAACTTCTCATGCGCGCCGCTTACAGCGCACTCTTCGGGGACATTTTCATGCGCTGCGTCTACCGTATGCGGCCTTATGAGAAGACGCCCGGCTCCGTAGATGCCCTCCATGCGAAATGGGTGGAAAAATGCCGGGAATTCGTATCTCGTAAGCATATGAATCTTATGACGTTTCGTAAGATGTGCCGGCAGATCATACGGGAATTTGACGCCGTCCCGATTCATGAGAACCTGCACAAACCGAGAGTCGGCATCGTGGGCGAGATCCTTGTAAAATTTGCTCCTGCGGCCAATAACCATCTGGTGGAACTGCTGGAATCGGAAGGTGCGGAGGCTGTCGTGCCCGATCTTCTGGATTTCATGCTCTACTGCTTCTATAACCAGATCTACAAGGCGGACTATCTGGGCACATCCCGCAAGGCTGCTACAGTGTCTAAGCTGGGAATCTGGGCTCTCGAGAAGCTGCGTGAAACAGCGGCAAAAGAATTCAAAAAAAGCCGGCATTTTACACCGCCGGTAAGTATCTATAAGCTGGTAGAATATGCCAAGCCCATCGTCAATATCGGCAACCAGACCGGTGAGGGATGGTTTTTGACTGGTGAAATGGTTGAGTTAATTCACAGCGGCGTAAACAATATCGTCTGCACACAGCCCTTCGGCTGCCTGCCCAATCACGTGGTAGGCAAAGGTGTCATTAAGGAACTGCGCAAGCGCTTCCCGCTGTCCAATATTGTAGCGATAGACTACGACCCAGGCGCCAGCGAAGTCAACCAGCTTAACAGAATCAAACTGATGCTGTCAACGGCGCAGAAAAATCTGAAAAAAAATGCGTAACGTATGTTATTTATCAATCAGAGTTTTTGCGAGTCACAATAAATTAGCGCTATGTAAAAGCAGATGTAGGGAACTCCTACATCTGCTTTCTTACGATCAGATATTCATTATCCAGTTGATAAAATGAGCATTCAAAATTACCGCCTCTCAGGAATCGGCTCATATCGTCCTCATCCAGATCTACCATGCATACATAACACTCGTAATCTTCATCATATTGGTAATTGCTACAGGTATCACAACTGCTCATTGTTTCCTCTATTCCGAAGCCGCATGCGAAATTTTGCGCTACTGCGCTTCCTGTTTCATTACATTCCTGTTTTCTGCTTAATTTATATAGAATGTTCTATTTAATAGGACTTTTAATTAATAGAAGGTTTTATCTACCTTACGATTGACAAATTTAATCTTGCCCTTGATTTCCTCCTCCAGTCCATGAATGGCCTCATCGGCAATCTCTTTTTGCAACTGATTTACACAAAAAATACATGTGCCGAATTTCTCGCCGGAAAAGAGTTTCGGTTTCTCCCACTTTACAAAATAGGATACCCTGTTCTTAAGCAGCGCCTTCTCAATTCTTTCTTTGGTTTCCAGATCCGTTACCTGACACCATTCCAGTTCATTATGCACTTTCACTTTCTGATAGGCTGTCTCCATGCCGTTATGTCCCCCTCTGCCATGCTGTATAGTTTCCCAGCTCTTAGATTATATCGCATTTTATTCAAATGTGCAATTATTGCAAGAAGCATTTTTTTATGTTAATCTATTATATGTTATTATTCACAGATTATCTCAGCCATCATCTGCGTTAAAATCTCTGGAAAATAACTATTATAAAAATGTTTAGCACCGACCGATACAAATACTTCATGGCGGTGCAGGAAAGTCGAGGTTATGCTATGCCTATCAGAGTAGCAGATTCTTTACCAGCAACCAGCATTCTGGAGAATGAAAATATATTTGTCATGACAGAGTATCGCGCGTTACATCAGGACATTCGTCCCCTAAACGTGCTGATCTTAAATCTCATGCCCACGAAAATCGTGACCGAGACACAGCTTCTGCGCAAATTATCCAATACACCGCTTCAGGTCAATGTGGAATTTCTGCAGACAGCCAGCTACACACCGCAGCATATAGATTCCAATCACTTGGAATCTTTCTATACCACCTTCGATCAGGTTAAAGACCGCAAGTACGATGGTATGATTATCACCGGTGCGCCTCTGGATTATGTCAAATTCGAGGATGTCACTTACTGGAAGGAACTGTGCGCCATCATGGATTGGGGCAAGACTCATGTCCACTGCACCCTGCATCTATGCTGGGGCGCTTTTGCGGGACTCTATTATCTCTATGGGTTAGACCGTTATGATATGGAGACGAAGCTGTCCGGTGTCTATGCCCACAGGATTGTAAAGAAAAATTCTCCTCTATTTCGGGGATTTGACGATATTTTCTATGCACCGCAATCCCGTGCCATGGGGATAGCTGCGGAAAAAATTGCCTCCGTACCGGAGCTGGAACTGATGGCCGTCTCCGACGAAGCCGGTGTCACCATCGTTAAAACCACCGACAGCCGGCATTTCTTCATCACCTGCCATCCGGAATATGATTCTGACACACTGGCGCAGGAGTATTTCAGGGATCTGAATAAAGGCATGAATCCGACAATACCGGCAAACTACTTCCCTGATGACAACCCGGAAAATCCGCCCATCGTCAACTGGCGTTCCACAGGACAGCTTCTGTATTCCAATTGGCTGAATTTCTATGTGTACCAGACGACGCCTTATGATGTGAGAGATATATAACATCCGTAATTATATTCTATATTACAAATATTCCTCTATAAACTCTTCTTCCGATATAATACGAATGCCCAGTTCCTTGGCCTTCTTATTTTTCGAGGACTGAGATGCCGTGTCATTGTTGATCAGGCACGTTGTCTTACTGGTAACGCTGCCTGTCACTTTACCCCCCTTTGCCTCGATCTCATCCTTAAGGGCATTGCGGTTCTCATAGTGTTCCAAGCTGCCCGTGATGACAAAGCTCATCCCCGACAGAGTCTGCGATCCTTCCTCTTCCACGGTTTCCACGGCAATTCTCACTTCCTGCCGCAAATGATTAAGCTGTTCCATCCGCTCATCATTATGGAAAAAGTCATAGATACTGCCGGCAATCACCTCTCCGATCCCGTCAATCGCACTCAGCTCTTCCACATCCGCCGCCCGCAGCGCCTCAATGGAAAACCGGAAATGACGGCATAGCAGTTTGGCGTTTGCCACCCCTACATTCTCGATTCCGAGTCCGTATATCACTCTGGGCAGCGTGGTATCTCTGGATCTCTCTATGCTCTCTATCAGATTATTATAGGATTTCTCACCGAAACCCTCCATCTGTGTAATTTCCTGTTGATACCGCTGTAAATGGAAAATATCGGCAAATTCATGCAGAAAGCCTCTTGCCAGAAATTTTTCCAACGTGGACTCCGAAAGTCCGTCCACATTCATGGCATCCCGGCTCACAAACAATGTAAATGCCTTGATCTTCTTCGCATCACAGGAAGGATTCACGCAGTACAATGACTGTACGTCATTGACCCGGCGAATCTCCGTAGGCTGTCCGCACACCGGACACACCTTCGGAATCTGCAACGTATCACTCTGCGTCAGATTCTCAGCGATCTGCGGAATAATCATATTGGCCTTATAGACGGTAATATGATCACCGATACCTAGCTTAAGTCCGCGCACGATACTGACATTATGCACCGAAGCGCGGCTGACGGTCGTTCCCTCCAACTCTACCGGTTCAAAAATCGCCACTGGATTAATAAGCCCTGTCCTGCTGGCACTCCACTCCATCTCCTGAAGCACTGTTTCCCGCAGTTCATCCGCCCACTTAAAGGCAATGGCATCCCTGGGGAACTTCGCTGTTCTGCCAAGTGACTGTCCATATGCGATATCTTCATAAATCAGTACAAGTCCATCAGAAGGAATATCATATGACTGTATCTTATTCTCAAAATAAGCTATCTCGTCCTCAATCGTATCCGGATTCACCAGTCTGTTTTCCACTATGTCAAATCCCTGCTCTGTCAGAAAGTCAAACTGTGCCGAACGGGAATTATGAAAATCAACACCCTCCGCCTTAACGAGACTGAAAACATACAGATTAACATTACGTGCCGCCGTGATCTCGTTATTGAGCTGCCTGACAGAGCCACTGCACAGATTACGGGGATTCTTATACTTCGCCTCCGCTTCATCGATACGACTGTTGATCTTCTCAAACTCGCTGTAACTGATTACAGCCTCTCCCCGCACCACCAGTTCGCCCTGATAAGGAATCGACACCGGCACATTGCGAAACACTCTTGCATTGTTCGTGACCACTTCGCCCACCTCGCCGTTTCCTCTGGTAACTGCCTTGGCAAGTTTTCCGTCCATATATGTCAACACAATCGTGAGCCCGTCCAGCTTCCATGACAGCAACGCTTCTTTACCATTCAGCCAGTCGCGCAGTTCTTCTCTGCTCTTCGTTTTGGCAAGAGACAACATCGGCCTTTCATGCCTTTCCTTAGGCAACTCCTCCACTGCCTCATATCCTACATGCACCGTGGGACTGTCCGCGAGTGTAACGCCCGTTATTTCTTCTAACCGTGTCAGCTCATCATATAACCGGTCATACTCAAAGTTACTCATAATCTCTGTGTCCTGCGCATAATATGCCTCAGACGCTTTATTCAAAATTGAGACCAGTTCTTTCATTCGGTTTCTTGTCTTCTCATCCACTTAAAAAATACCTGCCATTCCTTTTATTCCGCGATCTTGAGCCCGCATTTCTGATACAGGCTTCTCATCTCATCCCTTGTCAATTCCCGATACTCTCCGGGTTTCAGACTGTCAAGTTCCACATTGATAACACGTGTCCTCTTAAGAGAATTCACTTCAAACCCCTGCGCCTTACACATGCGCCGAATCTGTCTGTTCAATCCTTGCGTCAGCACCATGCGGATCGTCTTAGGACCCAGTTGCTCTATTTCGCAGGGTCGTGTCGTAACTTCAAGTTCATCTAAATATATCCCCTGGCGCATACGGGAAAGTGCATCTTCGGTCCACTCCTGCTTTACTTTGACAATATACTCTTTCTCGTGGCAGTTAGCTCCGCGCATCATGGCTTCTATGAGATCTCCGTCATTTGTCATGAGCAGGAGTCCTTCCGAATCCTTATCAAGCCTTCCAGCATAGGTGACCCGTACGGGATATCGAATTTCCTCCGCCACAATCTTCTTTGCATGGGCATCCCGTTCCGTACATACAACCCCCATGGGCTTATAATATGCAAGCACAACTTTGCTGTCGGGGCCGGCGACTTTCTTGCCGCTGACGTACACCTCATCCCGACTGGTCACCTTAATACCCTGCATGGCCGTCTCGCCGTTTACCGTGACAACACCCTGCTCGATCAATTTGTCTGCATCCCGTCTGGAACAGATTCCACAGGATGCCAGATATTTATTCAGACGGACTTCTTCCATGTCAATTCTCCTACTCTTCCGCGACCTCCGCAGGTTCCACGGCATGTTCCAAGAGGAACTCCCGCCATACATCATAGTGTTGCGCATAAAGATGCACGCCGTCAAAACTTAAATCTGCATTTAAGAAACCATCCCTATCTGTAAACAGCGGATTGACATCCAGATAGAAAATATCCGTTCCGTTGGCCAGTTGCGCTGATGCCGCATTTTTATCGTTGATATTGATATTGTTAAACTCGGTCTCCAAATTATTCTTCTCTCTGCTGACATGAAGGTTCGCCATAACATAGATAATCGCCTGGGGCTGCCACTCTTTGATCTGATTCAATACCTTGCGATACTGCTCCAGATACATTTCAGTATTACCGTACCCCAGTTCATTCATCCCCAACATAATGTAAATCTTACCGTACTGTTTCTCCTGAAGCACCTGATTCAGATCAACCTTGTCCCCCGTTTTCTGGTAAGTGACCTTCTCCTCCAGCAGCTTAAAAATCATCATACCACTGTCACAATAGAAATCGGCTTCCTCCAATCCCGCATAATCTGATATTCCTAAAGTTCTGGAGTCCCCAAGGAAAGCCGCATCATGAAAATAACCAATGTTTTCTTTGGTATATGGGTACTCCGTTGTCAATGCAATTTTTCCTGCATCGGAATAATATATGGAATCAATTTCCTGCGGATCATAAATTTCAAATTTTGTGATTCCTTTTCCGATCCTATGCGATTCTTCTGTATTTTCAATATTTTCTTCGTCGCTTATGTCGTTTTGTAAATCATTATCATTTTCTTTATCGTCAGATTTATCCTTGCGTTTTCCTGCATTTTCTTCCAGATTATCATCAATTTTGGAATTATTTTCCATGACATCTTCATTTCCGGATTCACTCTCAGGCTTATCGGCCGAAAGCTCATCATCCACTTCTAATAACAGATGTTTTTCGAGTTCCGTCTGCCCTGAGTTCCCGATCATTCCGCTCTGCACCATCACAGTCTGCGCCTCTCTGGCAATCGCTTTGAATCCGATCTCATCAGACCATAACATCACCAGCAAGGACGTAAACACAATTCCCAGTACATAAGGGCAATTATACAGAATCTCTTTCCATTCGCTCCTTTTCTGTTCCGGCTTACCCTTTCTCTGCTCTGCACTGACTTTCTTCTGCACGGAACTGCCACTTCGCTGTTCGGTGCTGTTGCTCCGCTTTCGGTCCTCGCTGTCCTTCCTCTGCTCTGTACTGCCCCGTTTCTGATTCGTCTTATTCTTCTTCTGACTCGTGCTGCTCTTTGTTGACTGTTCCGTCCCCTTCTTCTTCGGCTGCTCTGCGCTGTTCTTTTCTATTTGCTCCGCACTGACTATTGGCTGTCCTGCGTTACTCTTTCTTAACTGCTCCGCACTTTTCTTCGGTTGCTTCGCGTTGCTCTTTTTTAACTGCTCTGCACTGATTTTCGGCTGTCCTGCACTACTCCTTGTTGACTGTTCCGTCCCCTTCTTCTTTGGTTGCTCCGCGCCGCTCTTTTTTAATTGCTCCGCACTGACCTTTGACTGTCCTGCGCCGCTCTTTTTCTGCTGTTCCGCGTTGCTTTTCTTTTGCTGTACCGTATTCTTCTGCTGCTGATTTGCACTACTGCTCTTTATCTTCCCTGCACTGCTCCTCTTCTGCTGCTTTGCACCGTTTTGTGCCCGCTTTACGTTATTTTTTCTCTGTTGTCCGTGCTTTACACGCTTTTTCTGCGCTGTCGCTTTCTTCTTTTTCATATGTTATTCATCTCACCATCACTCAGTCTGTAGATTATATGTTTAAAATCTGTATCCCATTATTGCTATCGCCATTATCGGAACTTTATTTATCAAAACCGGAAATACAGGAAAGGATTATTACTTCCCACCATGATCTCACGCACTGAAAACCAGAAGATCAAAAGCAGTGCCACCACCATAAACCATCTGTCTTTCCATCGCTGATACCACCGTCTCGGATAGGGGGTGGCAAACAATATACAGGCAATCAATAACACCCAATATTGTTGCAGATACCGTTCCAGCTGCGGCATACCTACCATAACTGCCGCCCTGTGAATGCCGAACAAATTTCCCAAGTATGCCACTAGCTGTTCTAAGTCCGTGATTGCAAACACCACCCATGTGATCGGTATGATCACCAGCGTATAAATATGTCCGACCACCTTAGACTGTTCCAGCTTCCTGCCGTAACTGTTCTTCTCCACTGTGAGAATCAGGAAAAACAACATTCCCCAAAGTAAAAAGTTCCAATTGGCTCCGTGCCACAATCCGGTACACGCCCATACAACAAAGAGATTGACGACCGTGGTAAGACTGACCTTACGGCTGCCGCCGATCGGAAAATAAACATACTCACGGAACCATCTGCTCAGCGTTATATGCCACCTGCGCCAGAATTCCGAAATCGACCTCGATACGTAAGGATCATCAAAATTGCGCGGAATCCTGAATCCCAGCATCTTGCCAAGCCCCATGGCCATCACGGAATATCCCCAGAAATCAAAATAGATCTGGAAAGAATAAGCGATCGCTCCCAGCCATGCTACCGTAATATGTAAGTTTCCCGCTCCCGCTGACATGATCGTATTCCATAGTGTGCCGATCTGGTTTGCCAGCAGCACCTTAAGCCCTAATCCGACTGTAAAAAGCTTCAACCCGTTCTCCAGATCACGAATACGGATCTTCCTGCCCGCCATACGATCCGACACCTCGTCATACCGCACGATCGGTCCTGCAATCAACTGCGGAAACATGCTGACATATGCGGCAAAGGATATAAACCCTGCCGGTTCTTCCACCGTACCGCGGTAACAGTCTATCTGATAGGATACCATCTGAAAAGTATAGAAACTGATTCCAAGCGGCAGTGCTAACATAAGAAGCGGTATCGTCTCACGATTTGCAAGATCATTTATAACGCCGGCAGTAAAATCCCAATACTTGAACACGAACAATATGCCGAAATCAATGACCAGCGCCGATATCAGCGCCGTCTTCCTGCGTCTTGCCCGCTTCCTTGCACGATCCGGCTGGGGAGTACGCGGCTCCCAGAACATATACCAGCTTAACCCGTAGTTCAAGAGAACAGACAAAATAAGCAGCAGAACAAAGTACGGTTCCCCCACTCCATAGAAAATCAGACTTCCCGCCAATAATACAATATTGCGGTATTTGGCGGGAACGATCAGATATATCAACATAAAAACCGGCAGAAACCGGAATAAAAATTCCAAACTGGAAAATACCATTGATAGCACTCCCAAAACACAATTTAGGGTATTTTGTCTAAAAAGAGAACCCTACATCTAGTATATTCCAGTCGGAATCATTTTACAAGAGGCTATTTCCGGCAGATCGCAAAAGATTGCGGCTCAAGTGCACAACCACCTTCTTCCGTTTTCACCGATCCGATGCAATAAATAACATCTGTATTTTCTATTTCAACAGGAATAATCTCCTCCCTGTCTGAAGGATTGCACAGCATGATCAGATCATCCCGCTTGTATGCAAACGCCCGCTTACCTTCTTCTGCGAACAGAATCTTAAGGTTATCATGCCTTGCAAACGCCTCCTGTTCTTTCCTGACAAGCAAGAGTTCTCTCACCGTATGATAGATAGAATCAGCCCGTTTCTGCTGTTCTTCCACTGTGGGTGCCTTCCCGCCCTTATCCGTGGGAAGATACAGAGTCTGCGCGTCCGCCTCGGAAAATCCGTAGTTGCGGCTTGTATCCCACTGCATCGGTGTTCTGGAACCTGTTCTCGTATAACCGCCTTCCTTGCCGGGCAGATTCAGATACCGCATACCGATCTCATCGCCGTAATAGATAAAAGGCGCGCCTGGCATGGTAAACAGAAATGCATACGCCAGCTTCAATTCTCTCTCATCCAGATTATATGCCGCGCGGACCATGTCATGGTTACCCGTAATCAGGCAGTACAGTCCTTTATCTTTTACGGCTTCATACTTAGGCATATACTCCTTCAGAAAATCCTGTATGCTGCGTTTACTTTCTTTCTTAAAAAAGCTGTCATCACGCCCCGTATCATCATAATCGCGCATCAACAGATTATAACCGTTCCCGAACCAGTCCAGGAAGAAATCCATCTGGAATCCTGCCATCCCGATGGCCGAAGCCGGATTATTCCACTCGGATACCAGCGCGATCTCCGGATATTTTTCCTGTACCCGATGTATCATATCGCTCCATATAGCACAAGTTCCGCTCTTGACTTCATCATCATTTTTGACAAGCGAATCCGCCATATCCACTCGGAAACCGTCACATCCCATTTCCATCCAATAACACATGATATCTATCATTGCATCCCGTGTGGCCATGCAGTCCGGATGGTCGATCGGCTTCTGCCAGTTTTCTTTCGGATTTAGGAATCCATAGTTGAGCGCCGGCTGACACTTAAAATAATTCAGAATATAAGCGCCGTTGCGTTCACGTTCACCGGCAATATACGGGAATCCTTCCGCCCGTTTATACCAACAGTCCGTCCATATATAGCGTCCGGAATATTCATTCTCTTCCTTCTTACCGCTAAGCGCAAACCACGGATGTTCCTCGGAGGTATGCCCCGGCACCAAGTCCATCAGAATGTGCATGCCTCTTTCGTGTACCTGCTTAAAAAGTTCCCGCAGATCATCAATTGTACCGTACCGCTTGGCTACTTTCTTATAATCCCGCACATCATAACCGGCATCCTTAAACGGGGAATCATAGCACGGATTCATCCAGATCGCGTTACACCCCAACTCCCTGATATAATCCAATTTCTCAATAATACCGCCCAAATCGCCGATTCCATCCCCGTTGGAATCCTTGAAAGACTGGGGATAGATTTCATAAAATACTGCTGTTTTCAACCATTCTGTCATGTCTGCTGCTCCTCTCTTCCTCTTATCTATCTACATTATCCTGAGTCCTTTCGGATAATGATTCTTGATCTGTCCGTTTACCGACTTGCCGAATCCCAGCGGATATCCCATATATGTGAGCAAGATCCACCCCTTCCCGGATACGCATGACAGGCTTTCTCCACGCAGATACCGTTCCGCTTCCTGCTCTGTCAGCTCCATCTTCCGATCGGTCTCTTCTATATTAAGTGCAAGTGCAAGCGCATGGGACGGTTCGATCCGATTCTTCTTATCTGTCCCCAGATGCAGCCCTGCTCGTACGACTTTCATACCCTGCATGGATACCATGGCCTGCGGCACCAGATAAATCTGTTCCCCGAAGATCTGTATCACCCCGCCCTGTCTCTCGGTCCAGTCAACCGGAAGACCCAAATCCCCGGTCATGAAATCCCTGATTCCATCCAGCGATATAACCCCGGCATGCCTGTCCCCTTTCCTTGCTCCGTCTCTCTTTTCTTCCACCGGCCGCCCATTAACGCCGCCTTCCCACCGTATACAGCTGCCCGAAAAGATCTCCCGCCTGCGCAGTCTGGCGATATAGTGTCCTTCCCCTTTAAGCTTATGCGGCATAAGACGCATGGTATACTCTATTCCGTCAGCGGGATCTTCGACCCATTCCCGCCTTCCCTGTACAAAAGCGCCGTCATGCACCACATCTTCGATGAAAAACTCCTCATGTTCCCGTACAAATCTGCTGACCACGCCCTCATCCTCTTCCGGTGCAAAAGTACAGGTCGAGTAGACAAGCACCCCTCCGGGTCTAAGCATCCTCGCCGCCTCGGTGATAATCCCATACTGTCTGTCAGCACACATGGACACATGAGCCTCGCTCCACTCTGTGACCGCCGTCTCATCCTTGCGAAACATTCCCTCCCCTGAACACGGCGCATCCACCACGATCCTGTCAAAAAAATTCGGAAAAAATGCTGCCATACGCTCCGGTGTCTCATTACACACGACGCAGTTCCTGATTCCCATGCGCTCCACATTACGGGACAAAATCTTCGCTCTGGCGGGAATAATCTCATTCGACACAAGCAGCCCCTCTCCTGCCATTCTCCCCGCAATGTGAGTACTTTTACCGCCCGGAGCCGCACACAGATCCAGAATATACTCTCCCGGCTGCGGATCTAATATCTCCGTCACCGCCATTGCGGAGGGCTCCTGAATATAGTAGGCTCCCGCTTCATGCAGGATATGTTTCCCCGGCTGGTCCTTGGCCTGATAATAATATCCTTCCCGCGCCCAGCTGACCGACTCTAGTGCAAAAGGCACCTTTTTCTCAAACTCCTCCGCCGAAGCCTTCAGCGGATTATAGCGCAGCCCATAATGCCGCTCCTGTTCATAGCTTCTCAAAAACTCTCCGTACTCTGTGCCCAGCAGCCTCTCCATCCGCTCAAGGAAAGCCGCCGGAAGATTGATCGTTCCGTTCATACTTGCACCTTTTATCTGCTTCTCACAAATTCTCTTTTGCGGCTATTCTCTTAGACTCGCAAACCCGCGCTTTCGCGCTCATTGTCCGATTTCATCGGACGTTTGCTCGTTAATACCGCAAGAAAAACAAATGTCTGCTTCGCAGCCGCTTGTTTTTCTTTTGCGGCTAT
>CAMWMS010000091.1 GCA_947175435.1 uncultured Lachnospiraceae bacterium
AGCTTGTCCTGAAAACTCACCTGTTCATTCAACTGAGATCGTAAAAATCTGCGTATTCTCTTAATCATAATTGCCTCCGTTCTGACTTCCCGTAATCTTCTCCTCCAACTCCTCCAATACGCCGCCGGCGCCGAGGAAATCGAATTCATCCACGCTCTGTCTGATTTTGGCCGTTATTTCATTCAGATTGATCCCGTGATATGTGCAGGATTCCAACTGTTTCAGAATATCCTCTATGCCATCGCTCTCAAAATTGTCCAGTTTCTCCTGCAAAAGAGCTATCTGTCCGTTCAATGTCTGTTCATCTGTCTCCTGTAATACCTGCCCTGTATCGGTATTCCCTGTATCTCCATTCTCTCCCGCCTTCTCCTCTCCGGATGGCTCCGTTCCGGAATCAGGACAGCCGTCGGGATAAATAAAGGAATTCTCCGCAAGAGCCGCCAGAAGTTCTTCATGCTTCTTCATAAACTCTGCATGATGTTCTATAATATATTCGATCCGGTTTTCTTTGCCTGCCATCTCCATACTGAGGGCAAGTTCCGCCAGATCATTAGCCCCGATTCCTCTGGAATTACTCTTCAGGGCATGGGCGGTAATAGAATAATTCTTCCAGTTCTGCTCCTCAAATAACTGCTGTAACTGCCGGCTTCTTCCTGCACCCTGCGCATGGTACATGGCGATGATCTCGCGCAGTCCTTCTCTGTCACCGCAGTATGAAATGCCCTGCGAGATATTGATGCCCGCACGGCTAAGCGCCACCAATCCTTCCGATTCGGATGAAGCGGCAGGTGATTCCTCTGATTGTTCAGCCGCAGCGGCTCCTGCTGCCGTCCTGGGACTGTTTTGTTCCATAGCGTTCGTCTCCTGCCCCGCTATAGACTGTCTGCCGCCCCTGCTGCCGTTCTTACCGGAGGCAACTGCATCTTCCTGCATCTGCGGATCTATCTTCACCTGCTTCTGCTGCGGGATATACCGCTGCAGCATTCTCTCTAACACGCTCAGTTCAATGGGCTTGGCAATAAAATCATCGAATCCCTCTTCCATGAACATTTCTCTCGCCCCGCCGATGGCATTCGCCGTAAAAGCAATCACCGGAAGCGTCTGGAAATACGGCCCCGGTTTCTGTCGTATCCGATGAAGCGTCTCCACACCATCCATCTCCGGCATCATGTGGTCTAAGAATACACAATCATAGTCCATGCTGTTTAATTTATCAAGCCCTTCCTGCCCGCCAAGCGCCATAACTACCTTGATCTGATAAGGAAGAAGAAGCCTTGCCATGACTTTCAGGTTCATGGCATTGTCGTCTATCACAAGAACCTTCGCCGTCGGAGCCACAAATCGATAGCGGCTGTGCTGCTCATCGCTCTGCAGCACCTTTTCACCATTTAGCACCGCCGCAATAGACAGTACGGTAAAAGGTTTGTAAATACGGAGCATATTGCTTCCGCTTTGCATCTCCTGATCATAGTCGAGGACCAATACGACCTTGAGCTCCTGCGCCATTTTTTCAAAGAATACCTTATCCTCATTGTACTCATCCCAGCCGATAAAAATATGCGTATAATTCTCATTCTCTATACGCCTCTTTAACTCCGAGAGATTCCTGCATACACGGAACATAACGCCGAACTGTTCCGCCATATGGCGCATACATTTCTCATAGCCTTCCCGCACCACGGAGTAATTATATTTATCCATATTAATATAGCTTGCAACAAAAATACGGCTCTTGTTCCTGATGGAGACAATAGGCGTTTCATCCAGCACCTTTTGCGGAATCGTGAACTGAAATTCCGTACCGTTTCCGGGCTCGCTTTCCACGGTAATAAATCCGCCCATATTGCTTACCAATGCCTGCGTGATGGCAAGACCGAGTCCGATACCGCCCTCTTCCCTGTTCCTTCCGGAATTGACCTGACTGAAGCTGGCAAATATTCCCTCCATATCCTCCTGCTTCATGCCGATTCCCGAATCTTTGATGCTGACTAACAGGTTAACGCCATATTCCTCTTTCCGGCTCTTGATCCGAAGGATCACGCCGCCTTCCTTCGTGAATTTAATGGCGTTTTCCAAGAGATTCATGACAATACGCCGGAATTTCTGTTCATCTCCCAACAAGTTGCTTGGCAGATTCGCATCGCAGTCCACGATCAATTCCAGTTTCTTGCCGTTCTCAAGCGTCAGCGCCATGTTAATGATATCCGTAATCGTGGAGGTAATATTATAGCTCTCCTCCGCCAGTTCCATCTTCCCGCTCTCTAATTCCGAGAAATCCAGAATATTGCTGACCGTAGCAAGGAGGTTACGTCCCGCAGTCTGAATATCTATGATATCCCGTCTCACATTCACGGGAATATCCTCCTGCAGGATAGCCTCGCTCATGCCGCACACCGCGTTGATGGGCGTCCGGATCTCATGGGAGATGTTCACCATAAAATCATCCTTGCTCTTCTCCACGATCTCCAATTCGCGGATATTTTCTACCAGCTGCTCATTAGTCTCCTGTCTGGTGCGTATCGTGATCCATGTGACGAACAGAATGGCATATGCCGAAAGAATATGTAAGATGATCCGAAGAACATCATTGGCTGTCTCTATTTTAAAAGTCCGCAGGACAAACACATGATAGGCCATGATTACTGTAACGCAGAATAGGTCGATATAGATGATATCAATAATACTGAAGATACCCAGCAGAACGATCAGCGCAAGCATCGTGGACAGCATCGAGGTAAAGCTCACTGACTGCATCGCATAGATGGCAAAATTCACCCATGACATGACCGCCAGAAATTTGGCACGGTACTTATAGTCCCGGTATTTCCTGCTAAAAACGATCCATCCCGCCACAATCGTCGTTATAATGAGCTCCTTAAGCAGAATATGCCATGATAACAGAAACGAGGAAACAAACATTGAAAGCGAAAAAACCGTGAAAAAAATCAATACGATCTGTTCCAGCTTCCTGCTCATTTTCTCATTTCCAAACTGTCTCTCTTCCACAGTAATCTACCTTACCTTTCATCCGCATTCCCATCGGTAATCCCTGTCAACCGCTTTTTATCAACTGATACCCAGCACCTCTTTTAACATCGGAAGCATTTCCATGAACACGTCGATGATCACCGGATCAAACTGTGTTCCCCTGCCTTCCTGCATGATCTGCATGATCCGCTCAATGGGACGAACCGGCGGCTTGTAACACCGCTCCTCATACAGCGCATCGAAAACATCCGCCACAGCCATGATACGCGCCGCCAGCGGTATCTCCTCCTCCTTAAGTCCGGTAGGGTAACCCGTACCGTCCCATCTTTCATGATGGTACATGGCGATATCCTCCACGATCCCCACATAATGTTCATCTTCCACATCCCCGATGATCATCTTGATGATCGCTCTGCTGTGTGTAGTATGCTGCTTCATCGTATCAAACTCTTCCGGAGTAAGCCTGCCGGGTTTCTGTAAGATCGCATCGGGAATCTTGATCTTCCCCACGTCATGCAATGGCGCCGCCTTACACAGATCCTCTATGTATTCTTCCGTTAATTCCTGGGCAAAAAGATTCCTTCTTCGCAGCTCGGCGGCAATCATCCGCACATACATCTGCGTATTTTTAACATGTTTTCCGGTGCTTCCGTCCCTGCTCTCGATCAGATTTGCCATACCGACAATGACAGAATCCTGAATCTTACTGATACGTCTGGCGTCTTCCGTGATCTTTTCCGCCTGCTCTTTTACCATGTTCTCCAGATTATGACGATACTGATCCAGCTCGATCGTCTTATCCACCCGGCTAAGAAGTATATCCGGAACAAAAGGCTTGGTGACGAAGTCCATGGCGCCCATTTGAAAACATTTGATCTCCGTCTCCGCCAGATTATCCGCCGTCAGGAAAATGACCGGAATCGTCTTGGTGTCTTCCTGCGCCCGGATCTGTTCCATCACCTCATATCCGTCCATGTCCGGCATATTGATATCCAGAAGGATCAGCTCCGGATGATGATTTTCCAGATATTTCAAAGCACCCCTGCCGGAATTGGAGGCGGCAATACGATACCTCGGCATAAGGATCTTCTGCGCCAGCGCCAGATTCGTCTTATCATCATCCACAACCAAAATCGTATTTTTCATTGAATTCTCCCTTCGTTAACAATTGATTTCTCTACAATCAACTGTATTACTTCTAGTTTAACAGATATACGGAAAAAGTGCTGCCTTTTCCGATCTCTGACTTCACACTGATATACCCCTTCTGTCTGGTAATGATTCCCTGCGCCAGATAAAGGCCCAGACCGACTCCCTCCTGACCGGCAGTCTCTTCTCCCCGGTAGAACCGCTTGAATACATCGTTATAGTGCTCTTCCGGTATACCGATCCCGGTATCGGTAATATCCACTCGGGTATAGAACTGCCACGGGCGGACTCTGATATGGATGTTTCCGCCGTCCGGCGTATATTTGACTCCATTGTCCAGAAGATTGCCCAGTGCCTCCGCCGTCCACTTGGGATCGTGTCTCACCTTAACGGATTCCTCACATTCCACCGTAAATCTGATATTCTTACTCTCCGCCTTTGCTAAAACGCTGTTTAATGCCTGTGCGATCGTATCGTACAAGTTAGCTTCTTTAGCATGTAGTACGAATGTTCCCGTTTCCAATCTCGACATCTTAATGAGCGACTGCATGAGAAAATCCAGTTTACCGATCTGGCCCGCCATAGTCTCCAAAAAATCCGACCGTTTCTCCTCGCTCAGCCGATGTTCCCGCAGAATGCCTATAAACATTGAAAGATTGGCGACAGGCGTCTTAACCTGATGGGAGATGTCGCTCACCAGCTCCTGTATCGTCTGTTTGTCCTGCAGGCTTCGCCGCCATCCTTCGTTCATCAGATCATAATACTGCAGTAACTTGCCCTGCACTCTTGCCGTCAGGGTATCCTCATAAGGATAATAATTCTCCGGCTCACGTCCTGCCATAAGCTCATCCAGCGTCCGGCACAGTTCTTCTGCAAAATTACATATCTGCCGCCGCTGCCACAGACACCATATAAATGCGGTCAGACACGTTCCGCCGCACAAAACCAATAACGTATACCGCACCGAAGCACGGGGAACCCATATCCACAAAACATACAGAAATCCCGCAAACAACATCGTCCCCATGGCAATCATCACCGTCGTGACCGCATGGTTACCCACTGTGCTGCTCTCTATACGTTTCCTCTGTGCCTGTTCCATCCTCACATCCCCTGTTTCTTCTGCCAGACATATCCCATCCCGCGCACGGTCTTGATGTAGGCATGTTCCTCATCCTCGATCTTGGCGCGGAGCCTGTTCATGGTCACCGTCAGCGTATGGTCGTCTATGAAATTGCCGTCACAGTCCCACAACCGCGTAAGTAAGCTCTGCCTCGTGACGACCTTCCCTGCGTTGGCTGTCAGAATCTTTAAAAGTTTATATTCATTCGGTGTGATCGCCAGCTTCTCGCCTCCGCGGACCGCGGCAAGCGCTGTGAAATCCACCTGTAAGAAATCATCCCGATAACAATCCCCGACGGCTGCCGGTTCCGCCACAGCGCTACCCCGGCGAATCGCAACCTCAACCCGTCTCAAAAGTATTTTCATATTAAAAGGTTTCGTAATGTAATCTTCCGCACCCAGGTCAAATCCGTTCAGTACGTCTTCCTCTAAATCATTGGCCGTAAGGAAGATCACAGGAATCTGCGGATTACGGCTCTTAATCTCCCGGCACAGTTCAAAACCGCTGCCGTCAGGCAGATTCACATCCAAAAGCATAAGTGCATATTCTTCCTGTTCCGTCAGATATCTGGCCTTGCGGCAGTTGTAGGCCGCCTGCGACACATAACCCGCCGCATCCAGTTCAAAGCACAGGCCCGTGCTGAGGGCAAGATCATCTTCCACGACTAAAATCCGTTGCATTGGTGTCTTCTCCCATTGCCGGCTTCTCAATCTTACCGACACTATCTCATTGAATATAGTAGCATATTTCCGCTCCGTCCTCAACAAAAAAAAGGCGCCATCTTACCGATAGCGCCTGCTCGCATGAGCGATATAAAGATTATTCCGAAATAAAAGTGAACTATATCCCCGGCATATAGTAGAAACAGGTCTTCTCCGGAACCGCAAGGAACCTTTTTCCCAGAGGATGCTCCTCTACGCGGTAGTCACTGGTGGCCGCAACCACGATCCTGCCATCGTAAAGCGCGCAGTACTTTGCCCCTTCCCAATCGCAGGGTGCCTCATAGACAGGCAGGACATTCAAGGCTTTGTCGTCTCCCAGATTATACGTAAAGATACCGTTATATCCCCAGAACACGAAATCCGACTCCGCGCCCGGCGCTATGATGTCGATCATAATCGTATTCTCCGGCATGATATCATAATAGATTTCGTCCAATGTCCCTTCCTTCGCATTAAGAGACGCAATTCCCATTCTGCTTTCCGGATGCTCGGGATCATAGTAATTCTCTATACACGTGTAAACTTTACCATCCTTGCCGACGCCCAGTCCGCCATTCAGATTCAGGGCATACTCATCGGGCGCAATCCGCGAAATATAATTCCCCTCCCGATCTAACACGAGGATCTCACATTCCTGCGCTTCCTTAGGCGACTTAAGTCCCGCTACACTAAGATAAAGATAACCGTCTGCACCGATTGTCATTCGTTTTGCGTAACCTATTCTTTCCGGTGCCATATAAGGAGACATGTCGATCTTACGAAGCAGTTCTCCGTCCTTATTCACTACCCATACCGCAAGCATTCTGCTCTCCGCGTCACTCTCATCGGGCCACTGCCACAACGCCATATAGACATCCCCGTTCACATCCTGACACATCGCAAGGATTCTCGTCTCCACACCGAAATCATCGAAGAAAAGCTCGGAATCACTGCTGCCGATCTCCATCCGGTGTACGGTATTATATCCTGCCAGGAACAGTTCATTTCGCCCTGCCGCTATCGTCAGATCCAGCTCCAGATCACCCGTGTAAGGAATGGTCAGTTCCTGCGTCGGTTCATAGACTGCATCTCCTTCAAGGATCGATACGTCGGTTGCCACAATCTCTTCTTCCTCGATCTCAGGCATCTGTGCCTCTCCCGCCGCGATCATCTCATTCATTTTCTGCAGGCTGTAATCTCTCTTGTGTATGAAATCGATAATCTGCAGCAGTTCTTCATCGCTCATCTCTTTATCCGGGAAGAAAAAGGTCGTTGTGTCACCTAAAAGAGCAACCCCTTTGCCTTTATACTCCTCCGCCTTCTCTATCATGGTAAGCTCACCTTTCGGGAAACACGCCTCGTTCTCATAGGCTTCCCGCAGCTTACCCATACGATCCCTCTCGGTATCGGTATAAGACCTGTTATAATTGTCAACTCCGAGCTTGGTTGCATATATCTGTGTGAAATATTCTTCCAGTTTCTCCCTGTTCATGGCTTCCATCCGCTCTCTGAGCGCTCCCACCGAAGCGACCGCCGTCGCGGAGATCAGCATGACCATCGCCGCTGCAAGGATTATGCTTTTCTTAAAGTTCATATGAAACCGTCTTGCTTTAGGTTTACATAATATATCTTCTATTTTGTGGGTCATACTCTGGGGCATGACCATCTGCTCTTGTTCTGCCATATGAAAAATCGTCTCTTCCCATCTGTCTTGCATAGTTCTCTCCTCTCTGTCTACTCCTCCAACATCCCCTTCAGCGCCTTTTTCGCTCTGGACAATCTGGATTTTACGGTTCCCTCCGGCACACGAAGAATCCTGCCGATCTCCCGGATCGAAAAACGCTCATAGAAATACAGTATGATCACTTCCCTGTGCGCTGTCTCAAGCTGCATAACCACATCCCATAGTTCATGGGTCTCATCTCTGAATGACGGCATATATGCCTCCATGTCTTCCATCGGCGTGATCCGTCTGTTTTTTCCGTATATCCTTCTGGCTTCGTTCGCCGTGATCTGCATGATCCACGGCTTGAACCGGTTACTGTCGCGAAGCGTATGCCTCTTCTCATAAGCTATAAGCACCGCTTCGCTGACCGCGTCCTCCGCATCCTGCCTGTTATGCAGCATGGCAAGCGCCAGCCGGTACATGTTCGGCGCATATTCCCGTATATTCCGTTCAAATGTCTCTTGTTCCATGCCGGACACAGCACCTCCTTATTTGATGTTCTTTTCCACAGGGCATCAATGCACGCGTTCATACGTCTGATACACCCTTAAAACGATCGTTCTGTCAATAAGATAAAAGAAGCAGGGAAAAGGTTCCCTGCTTCCGTAAATTTTATTGAATCTCTATACCCTTCACGCACGCCGCATAAGCCGCGCCGTCGTCTCATCACGCCTCGGCATTTATGACTTTCAAAAATACCTGCACCAGCTGCGGATCAAACTGCGTGCCGGAACACCGAAGCAGCTCTTCCACTGCCTGTTCATGACTCATCGCTTTGTGGTAAGGTCTGTCGTGCACCATGACATCATGGGAATCCACCACCGTAATGATACGGGACAACAGAGGAATCTCCTCCCCCTTCTGTCCGCCCGGATAGCCCTTGCCGTCCCATCTTTCATGATGGTGTAATATGTACTCCGCAATAGGCTGCAGTTCCTTGGAAGCACTGGCGATCCGGTATCCCTTCTCCGTGTGGCTCTTCATGACTTCCCACTCTTCGTCCGTCAGCTTGCCCGGCTTAAGCAGTATTGCATGCGGAATCGCGATCTTACCGATGTCATGCAGCACCGCCAGCAGAGCCAGCCGCCCCAGATCGGTGTCAGACAGGTTGATCGCCTTGCCCAGTCTTACGGCCATCTCCCTCGTACGCTCCACATGTTCCTCCGTCTCATAGTCGCTCTCCGTCAATGTCTGCGTCAGAGAATCCAACAGGGAACTCTTCTGGGATGTCTCATTCATCAGCTTCTTCGTATGCATACTTTCGGAAGCTTCTTTCAGCGCTTCCTCCACACTCTTGCTGTCATCTCTGATCACCGCAATACCGTATTCCAGATCCGTGTTGATTCCGGTATCATTGCCTTCGCGATACTGCTCTCTGATATTTTCAAAAAGGCGAATCGCATACTCCTGTTCGGCCTCGGCAAGTCCGGCTGCCATATCCCCGTCCTCCAGCCGTGCAAGCACAGCGGTATTCGGCAGATTATCCCGCAGCAGATCCGCCGCTCTTCTGAGCATCTCATTACCTTTTGTCCACCCGAACACATCATTTACGAGTCCGATCCCGTTGGTGTTACAGACCACTACCGTAATCGGATAGATACTTTTCTCGACTATGCGGTTCATTCTGGTATGAAAGCTCTGCTTGGAATACAACTGTGTCAGCATATCCCGCTCCACTTCCAGATTCTTCATAATAAGCAGATGTCCGATGTTTCTGCCCTTCTCATCCTGAAGGCAGGTGAAATTGCACTGATACACCTTCGCGCCGCTCTCATCAGAATTTCTCCACTCAAACACCTGATCCGTCACCGTGCTTTGCAGTTCCTTGAAAGAAGCAATCTGCATGAAATCCATCATGCTGATCTTCCTATGCTGCTGATTCAATATAGGAAAAAGCTCTCTCATGTCACGGTTCGTATCCGCCACATATCCCTCGTAATCAAACAGCACCATCGGCGTTCCCATATATTCCAGAACCATCTTACGGGTAGAATTCAGCATTCCCTTAGACGTATAATCAAATATATTACCGTATATGACCGACGTGATAAACCCGTAAAACAGCACAGAAAGATCTATGCTTACCTTGAGCACTCCCGAGATATATCCGCCACTGAACAGAATCACAAGTAAAAGTCCGGTCAGCATATACCGGTATCTCCCACTGTAGATCTTAGGTACCGTACATACTTTTATAATAAGGACATACACAATAGCCGCACCCACGAGGAACGTATACCCAAGATGGAGATAAAATAACGGTTTGGGCACATACATAAACTTGATCGCATATATGCTGTACAAATTGTACTGATAACGCAGCATGATCTCATGGAAGATATTGACGATAAGCAGCGCCGCATCGATCAGGGTGAGCCCGCAAAGCAGCAGATATTCATATTTTCTGCGTTTGAGTGTCAGCGCCTTATAATTCGTAAACTCCACGACAAACTGAAATGTCGTGACTACCAGCAGATCCATACATATGAAATATATGCTGGTGCACAAAGACGCCATAAAATAAGATTTTACAATGATTCTCGCGATGTATGCTATATTCAACATGCCTGCCGCCAGACACATGTTGCCCGTAAACACACCCAGACGGCTTTTCTTCCCATAGCTTTTGAAAGCAAAGATAGTCGCGCATAAGGCGGCAAGCCCATGCAATACATAAAACCAGACGTTATCCCACATCTTATGACCCCTCAACATCTATCAGTTCTGACACTGATACTTCTCCTTAGTGTTCTGCCGGCATACTCACAAATCTCCCCATCTGTTCAGCCGAATAAACAGTATTAGCATAATAATAACATAATTCGCCGTCATTCAACAGTTTTCCTTTATTGTCATAACCCACAAATATGGGCTGCGCAAATTGTACACATTGCTAACGATAAGTGATTCCCGTACCGGCATGCGGCCACATTGCACTATACGCCGCATCCGCCGCAAACAGACATAATATCAGCACACCAAGTCCGATCCTGACTCTCACCGGCACTCTCCGATACAGCGAATAAAACAGAGGACTGATCACCCACACAAGAAGCATCCCGCCAAGACCGAAGAGCGCACTGCTCAAAACACAGATCCTGCCATGCAGATTCCATGGCATGTCACTGTAATCCCACCACTTGACTCCCCAAGTCGATTCAAGATACCATCCTGAAAGATATTCCAATACAGTACATAGCAGCATAGATGACACAAAGATCAGAACCGGCCGGTCGCGCCACTTATGAAACAGTATTTCCAGCATAACTGCGCCTGTTCCGTAGATCGGAAGCCAGGGTCCTGTCAAAAATCCGCGATTGACATACGCGTCATCTTTAAAAAGATACAGAAAGCCCTCCCAGAGCCACCCAAACACCGCCGCCAAAACAAAAAGCCAGACATAATAAAAGAAATCCGTCCTAAACTGCTTTATTTTCTCTCCCATTTTACGTTCCTCACTTTTTTGACTATCGCAGTCATTCCTTTTGTGATGTAGGATATCCGTTTTTTTCTCTCTTAATCCCTCTAACGTTTTTGTTGGCATGGTCAAAAAAAATTAAATTGGCACTTTCCATCATACCATTTTGCGGTATAGTTGTTTAAAAAGCAGATAATAATCGTTATTGTTAGAGGAGGAATGTAATTATGAAAAACGAAAAACTTCTGAAAATTGTACTGACCGGTATCTTTGCCGCACTTTCCTACGTAGTGTTTACTTTCCTGCAGATCAAGATTCCCATGCCCGGAGGCGACGCCACTTCCATCCATCTGGGCAATGCGGTATGCGTACTCGGTGCCCTGCTGCTGGGCGGATTCTACGGCGGTCTCGGCGGTGCCATCGGCATGACCATCGGTGATCTGTTTGATCCCGTCTACATTGCCTACGCTCCCAAGACCTTCATTCTGAAGCTCTGTATCGGACTCATTACAGGTGTTATCGCTCATAAGATCGGCCATATCAGCACCGAAAAAGATAACACCAAAGTTTTAAAATGGACGATTGCCGCCGCCGTGGGCGGACTGCTGTTCAACGTAATCTTCGATCCGTTAGTCGGCTACTTCTACAAACTGCTGATCTTAGGCAAACCCGCCGCAGAACTGACACTGGCATGGAACGTGGCTTCCACCTCCATCAATGCATTTACCTCCACCATCGTGTCTGTTGCGGTATACATGGCGCTTCGTCCCGCGCTTAAGAAATCCGGGCTTTTCATAACAGCTGCTACTGCAAAAAAAAATTGAGCTTCGCTCAATTGCGAGATTTGCTTCGCAAACTCGAAATATTCCGGAAACATACTTAATAAAATAAAAAGCGGCGAGGACTCCATAGTTCCTTCGCCGCTTTTTCTGTTTCAACCTACGATCCCGTCATCTTCCGGCATAATCACCGCCGCCACCAGATACACCACCAGTCCTGTGCCGCAGCTTACCAGAGAACACAGCAGCCACACGAGACGAACC
>CAMWMS010000092.1 GCA_947175435.1 uncultured Lachnospiraceae bacterium
CTATTTCTTCCTGAATTTCTTTGCTGAAATTTCCTACTAAAGTCCCCGGCTGGCTGATCTCTCCAAATATCTTCCTTGGATAACCCAGCATATCAATCAACTCGTAATCCCAATCCTTTGACACAGGGCTTACTAACTGCGTGGTGGTCGCATTGGTGTACTCTGTCCGCTTCACTCCCGTCAAAAGAAAATGGAAATAATCAGGAATCATCAGCATACTCTCTGCTTTCGCAAGCAGCTCCGGCTCCTTCTGTTTTACCGCCATCAACTGATAGATCGTGTTAAAAATCTGCTTCTGAATTCCGGTACGTGCATAGAGATCCTTTAGTGAAATCTCCTCATACACTTTTGCATCCATCCCGTTTGTCCTGTCATCACGATATCCGTAAGTTTTTCCGAGTATCCGGTCATTTTCATCTAACAGCACGTAATCCACAGCCCAGGTATCAATTCCCATAAAGGACGGTATCTTTCCGATTTCTTTACACCGTTTCAAGCCCTCTTTAATCTCATAAAACAGTGCTTCCACATCCCAGCACAGGCTTCCGTCCACACGTTTCATACCGTTTGGAAACCGGTAAACCTCTTCAAGATGCATTTTCCCATCCTCTAGGCTTCCAATCATGTGCCGGCCGCTGGATGCACCGATATCTACAGCCAGATAATATGTACTCATGTTTTCCCCTCCTAAGCCAAACCTACTCCAAATGAAAACCGGACTTAAGTCCACGCTGACAGGACTGCTCTCCGAGTTTGTATTCATTAAGCAATTTTATTATAAAGTTTCCGGCACAATTTTATAATGTCCCCATTTAACAAAAATACTGTCTTATATTTCAATTCATAACAGTTCAGATACCTTCACTGTTATATGTATCTATAGTAACTGTGAAGGACAGGAGCCTGAACAGTTACTATCTATATTTCTATCTGATCATCATTCTTATGAATGATCCGGTACTGATTCGGCGTCATCTCATATCGTGCCTTAAACTGACGATAAAAATAACTTTGATTTTCATACCCTACATTTATTGCAATCTCTTCCACCGGAAGCTCTGTTTCCATAAGAAACATTACCGCCTTTTGAAATCTCTTACGCATTAAAAGTTCCTGAAAGGTGTGGCCTGTACATTTTTTAATCATTCTGCTCAGTGCCGGAAGTGACAAATTAAAATCACCTGCAATGTGACTTAAGGATGCCGTTCTGTAATGGGAATCAATATATTTTGTAGTTGCCTGGATAACAATATCCTCATAACTTTGGGACGAATCCCCCGACAGCCTGTCTATATGATTGATTAAATACAGAAAAACCAATCCCATAGAATACTGATTGATGACATCTTCATTACTATTTCCGTCCATAATAGAAATAATCATGTTTTCCATCAGATTCGAAATAGCATTCTGGTCTTGTAACCTAAAATTCAGATACTGCGGAACCGCATTATTCTGTTTGAGCGTCCCAACAAGAAAGTTTGCAATAATGTTTTCCTTATTCATCATTTGAAGAGGTATATCAAAAAATTCCGGCAGGACAATGAAGTTAATTCCTATATCGCCGGCGCCGGCACATTTTACACCATGCTCTACATGCTGATTCAATAAAAGCATATCACCTTGCTGCATTCTTATTTCTTTACCGTCAATATAGTGTGTGATCTCACCGGCAAACACATATACGATCTCAATATAGTTGTGCTTATGGAGCGGAAATTCCACAAAGCGGCTGTGCCGCCTGACTGTAATCAGTTTTCCTTCCCGCAAAAACAACTGACTGTCAACTTCAAATTCATTCTTTTTTGTATAGATCTCTTTTTTTACATGCGGGTCTTCGTCCAAATAAGCTTGTTCTTCTGATGTTATCATCTGCATCTTTTTCATCAGCTGTTCATCCATAGACATTTCCCTCCCTAGATAAATGCAATGCAATCTGCTCAATTAAAAAGGTAGTTCACACTTCAAATATTATATATTCCCTCTGGATGTCAATAAAACATAATTATATGACCGATATTTATCCAAACATTTTATAAAAACATAATATCATAGGCTTTGTAATAATCAAAGGCGTCCATTGGTATCTCCCAATAAACGCCTTTCCTTTCTAAAAGTTATTGTTACTGTACGGACCATCTGTGAAACAGCCCATATCAATCGTGTCCTTTCATTTTCCGCTGTAAAATCACACTCCGGTAAGCCTCAGTACCATATCTACCACATGCTCGGCACAATAAACAAGTTCCGTGCGTGTAAGCGAAAATTCTTTATCTTTTCCCTGCAGCGCATTCATCGCGGTCTTATAATCGGCAGGACTGCCCGGCATAAACACATCATTTCCCGCTTTTATTGTCGGCGCGGACTTTGCACCACGGTATTTTCCTTTATCTGCCATAGCAGAAATCACCCAGTCTGTCATAATCAGACCGCCATAACCCCATTCACCGCGGACTACAGTCCTTAGCAAATCGCTGCGTTCGGAGGTGTGGGTACCGTTCAGCAAATTATAAGAGGTCATAATCGCACAGGGCGAAGACTCTTCCACACAGATTTGGAATCCCCGCAGATAGATTTCACGCAGTGCCCGTTCACTGACCGCACTGTTGGAAAGCAGACGGTTTGTCTCCTGATTATTGCAGCAAAAATGCTTGATAGTGGTTCCCCGCCCTGCATGCTGTTGTACCCCTTTTGTAATGGCAGCTCCTACTCTGCCACTGATTAACGGATCTTCAGAATAGTATTCAAAATTCCTGCCGCACAATGGACTGCGGTGAATATTGAACGCCGGGGCCAGCCACAGATGAATGCCGAAATATTCCATCTCTTCACCCACTACAGCGCCGCATCCTTCACACAGCTCCATGTTCCAGCTCTGGGCAAGTGCAGTTCCGATAGGAATCGCCGTACAGTATTGGGTAAGAATCTCTCCCTTGAGTTTCTTCTGCAGCAGTCCCATTATGAACTTCGGCACCGGTCCAAAGAAATCCTCCATTCCGGCAGGCAGCGTGCTTCCAACGGAGTGTACTCCCTTCTCATCTTTCGTGTATTGCTTCGAAAGGCGCAGTCCTGCAGGACCGTCAGCCATTACTAACGGCGGTATACCCGGTACGCGGGTGCTGGTCTCCCCTGCTGCTCCGGCTACGCTCTGCGACGCATTGCCGATGATACTGGCAATCCCCTCTCCGTCTTTGAAGTTACCGATGCACAGATAAACCAACTGGTCATCCCTTAATCCTGCCACGATCTGTTTCGCCTTGTCAGAAGGCTGTTTCCGCTCCGGCCAGGACAGCGTTTTCAATGCGTCAACATCCGCTTCCAGTATCGGCAGACCGGCGGGCAGTTCCTCGGTCTTTAATGTTTCCGGCTTCCAGTCGGTAAAACCGGGATTTCCTCCCACGTTCGTTACCTGACGTACACTCACAGTTTCTTTCAGTTTAACGACTGCGGCGGGAACAGTGTTCCGGCTGCTGTTACCCACACGTACAATATACTTCCCTGCCTCCAGAACATAAGCCGCCGCTTCGGTATCATAACCGGCAAGGCTTTCCAGACGGAAGGAAACCGTCACCGACTGCGTCTCGCCGGGAGCCAGTTCTTTGGTTTTCGCAAAGCCGGCCAGCGTCTGATAAGGCTGATCCAATTTACCCCAAGGAACGGAAACATAGACTTGTACGACTTCTTTGCCGGGCAATGAGCCTGTATTTGTCACAGGAACGGTAACTGTCAGGGAAGTTCCCGCCAGTGCGGTTTCTGCTTTGCCAAGCGCAAAGTCCGTATAAGTCAGGCCAAACCCAAACGGATACAATACCTGAATACCCGCACTGTCAAAATAGCGGTAACCGACATAGACGCCTTCTCGATAACAGCTATCATCCATCTCGCCAAAATCACCGACGGACGCATAGCTTTCCCATGTGCTCCATGTTGTGGTCAGCTTGCCGGAAGGTGCGCTTTTCCCTAACAGCACATCAGCCAGAGCTCGTCCGGTCACTGCTCCTAACTGCGAGAGAACCAGAATATTATCCACTTCCGCCACAGGGCTTAAATCAACCACGCCGCCTACATTCAACACGAGCATAAAGTGCTTGTATTTCTTGTTTGCTGCCAGAATATCCCGAATTTCCGTTTTGCTGAGTTTGATGTCCCCGGCTTCCGGTTTACGGTCATTGCCCTCTCCTGAAACACGTGCCAGAACGTACAGCGCAGTGTCGCCTGAACCATCTAACGGCAGCGTATAGTCCGGCTCCGGCATCACAGCGCCCATACCCATCATGACAGCTATTTTATGCTGCTCTCTTGCCTGCCGCTTAATATCTTGTACGAACTGTTCATGTGCTTTTTTCCGGATAGCGTCATATCCGTCCATCCAGGCCTTGGAAGTAATTGTAAATCCCGCTTTCTCCAGCCCCCGCTCCACGGTAATGTAAAATCGGGAATTTACATCGCCGGAACCGGTTCCGCCTTTGATGGTATTCCTTGCACCGCTGCCGTAAATGGCAATACTGCACGGCTCCCGTAGTGGAAAATCTCCGTTTTTCTTAAGCAGTACCATACATTCCGGCGCATAGGTGCACATTTTTAAAAGATGCCGCTTCTCATAGTCGTACAATTTGTTACCCATAATCCTCCTCCTTCTACTGAATATTATTTAAAGTCAAAAACACCTAGACCTTCCGTTATCATCTACCAATACCATGTACCTGACTTTCGGTTATTAAAATTATAATAGCATAAAGAATGCAAATATTGCTATCATATATCAGCTTTTGAGACAATTGTCCGAAATACAAAGCATAATTATACATTAACAAAAGGAGCCGAAAAATGAAACATTTAATCAGATTAACTGATCTGCAAGCAAGCGATGTATACGATATATTCCATATTGCAGATGAAATCAGCACCGGAAAATACAGCGGTTTTCTTAATAGAAAAAGCGCCGTTTTATTCTTTCCCACTTCAAGTATCAGAACACGGGTAACTTTTGAAAAGGGTATCTATCTGCTGGACGGTCAGTCCATACTATTTCCAAGTGACGCATTGGATAAAAAGCCGGGTGCCTCTCGATCAGAAGATATAAGAGATGTCTGCGGCTATCTGAATAACTGGGCTGATATTGTGATCGTGCGTCATAAGGACATACAGTTGATTGAAAAACTGGCAAAGTATTCAAAAGTTCCCGTAATCAATGCAATGACCGACTGTAATCACCCTTGTGAGATTCTGACGGATCTGTATTCGCTGTCGAAAATCAGAGATAACTTTATAGATGATAAGTATTTATTCTGTGGGAAATCCGGGAATATCGGTCTTGCTTGGAAGGAAGCATCTAAAGTGATGGGATTTGACTTGTCACAATGCTGTGCCGCCGGTTATGAAATGCCTGATTTAAAGATATATCACGATATAGAAACCGCCGTCAGAGGCAAAGATATCATATGCACGGATTCTCTTCCTGTCGTAGCATTAAACGACTTTAAGGGATATCAGATCACAAAAGAGATAATGGATATGGCCAATAAAAATGCCGTATTAAACCCCTGCCCGCCATTTTATCGCGGCGAGGAAGTTTCTGACGACGTAATACAGTCAGAATATTTTGTGGGATATGAATTTAAAAGGAATTTATTAGTAATTCAGCAAGCCATTATGATATGGTGTATGCTATAATAAGACATGAAGTTATACTAAGAGATGAAGATATACTAAGATCATAAAATACACGATCTAAGTATATCTATATCATCTCTATGAGAATGCGAAGAACATGCATTCTCCGCGGATTGTGGGAGTAATTTCGGATTATGCGGAGGGATCAATTTATGTTTTGGGATAAAGTATCCGGTGTTTATGATCTGTTTGAAACAGTATATAATGGTAAAGTGTATCAAGGTCTCGGCAAAAAAGTGGCTGAGATAATCGAGCAAAATGATATTGTGTTA
Source organism: uncultured Lachnospiraceae bacterium (assembly GCA_947175435.1). Lineage (GTDB taxonomy): Bacteria > Bacillota > Clostridia > Lachnospirales > Lachnospiraceae > UBA3282. Next base: position 5,946 of record CAMWMS010000092.1, read on the forward strand.
GAGTGTGCCTGCGGCACAGGCGCGATCAGCAAGTATATTGCTCCCAGGTGCAGACAGTTAATCGCAACAGATTTTTCCGAAGGAATGCTGACGCAGACTGCAAAAAAATGTCGGAAATACAGCAACATAAAATTAAGACGTGCAGATATGACGCATTTAAAATGCCGCGATAACAGATTCGATAAAGTAGTCGCAGGAAACGTAATCCATTTGTTAGAAGAACCGTATGCAGCGATAAAAGAATTGGAACGGGTATGCAAACCGGGCGGTAAGATTATTATTCCGACATATATTAATGCGTCCGCCGGAGTGAATAAAAGGGCTGTTCGTCTGCTCGAGCTTGCAGGCGCAAATTTTAAACGGCAATTTGATATTAATTCGTACAAAATGTTTTTTGAAAATGCGGGCTACACGAATGTTGACTATTTCATTGTTGACGGAAGAATGCCCTGCGCGGTGGCAGTTATCACGAAGCAATAGATCCCATCACCACACACATACTACAGGAGGAAAACACAATGAACTTTTTAGAAGAACGGATTCAAAAAGACGGCATCGTCAAAGAAGGAAATGTCCTGAAAGTTGATACTTTCCTGAACCACCAGATGGATATCAAGCTGTTTCGACAGATGGGCGAGGAATGGAAACGGCGTTTTGAAGGTACATATATCAACAAAATACTGACCATAGAGGCCTCCGGAATCGGAATCGCATGCATTGCCTCCGAATACTTCGACGTGCCGGTTGTTTTTGCCAAAAAATCAAAGAGCATCAATATCGACGGAAGCATGTATACGGCGGAAGTGGAATCCTTTACCCACAAATGCAAAAATCAGGTGATCGTCTCTAAAAAATTCCTGGGTCCCGACGATCATGTTCTGATCATAGACGACTTTCTGGCAAACGGCTGCGCTTTGCAGGGAATGATTTCCATCGTTTCACAGGCCGGGGCAACTCTCGCCGGAATCGGCATTGCTATCGAGAAAGGATTTCAGTCGGGCGGTCGTACGATCAGAAATCTTGGCTACCATCTGGAGTCTCTTGCCATCGTGGAGAGCATGGATGCCGCTACCGGCAAAATTAATTTCAGAGAGCAGGGCGGGAACGCTTGACAGGCGGCTCCAAAGCTTGTAATAAGAGTGCGTAACAATTGATTACAAAATACATAAGAGAGGCAGAATATACAAATGAATAAAGAAGCGAATGTTGATAATATTTACCGGTTGGACGGAAAAGTTCCTTTGGGCAAAGCGGTTCCGTTCGGACTGCAGCACATACTGGCTATGTTTGTGGCAAATATTGCGCCCATCATTATTGTGGCGGGAGCCAGCGGACTGGACACTTCCCAAAGCGCCATGCTGATACAGAGCGCTATGGTCATAGCGGGAATCGGAACCCTCATACAGCTCTTTCCCTTGTGGAAAATCGGTTCGGGACTACCCATTGTTATGGGAATCAGCTTTACCTTTGTTTCGGTCTTCTGTTATATCGGACCGACCTACGGATACAATGCCATCGTGGGCGCCATTTTAGTGGGCGGAATCATTGAGGGTATTCTCGGATTATTTGCTAAGTACTGGACCAAACTGATTACGCCTATCGTAGCGGCAAGCGTCGTCACAGCCATCGGATTTTCCCTGCTGTCGGTAGGCGCTTCTTCCTTCGGCGGGGGAAGCGGAAGCGAAGCCTTTGGTTCGGCATCCAACTGGATTCTCGGAACAATAACCCTCTTGTGCTGTCTGCTTTTTAATATTTTTGCAAAATCTTACTGGAAGCAGCTTTCCGTTCTCTTCGGACTTGCGGTCGGATACATCGTGGCGCTCTGTATGGGTATGGTAGATTTCTCCGCACTGCAATCGACTTCCGTCGTAGCGCTGCCATCCGTTCTTCCTTTTAAACCGGAATTTAATATGAATGCCATTGTCTCTGTAGTCCTGATTTTCCTCGTGTCCGCCACGGAAACGATAGGCGATACTTCAGCGCTTGCTACTTCCGGCCTTGACAGAGAGGCTTCCCCAAAAGAGATTTCCGGCTCATTGACGTGTGACGGTTTTATAAGCGCCCTGTCCTCCCTGTTCGGCTGTCTGCCGATTACATCTTTCAGCCAGAATGTAGGACTGGTCGCCATGACAAAAGTTGTAAACCGTTTCACCATCGCCACAGGCGCCGTAATTATGATTATTGCCGGTATTTTCCCTGCATTCGGCGCATTGTTAGCTACCCTGCCCGATGCGGTACTTGGCGGCTGTACCATTATGATGTTCGGAAGTATCGTCGTAAGCGGACTGCGTATGATCGGAAACTGCGGCTATTCCCAGCGGAATATAACAATAGTCGCTCTGTCTTTGAGTACCGGAATCGGCTTTACACAAGTACCCGAAATATTTGCAATTTTCCCACAGGTTGTTCAGAATGTTTTCGCACAGAACTGTGTCGCTGTAGTATTTCTGGTGGCAATTATTTTGAATCTGGTGCTTCCTCAGAATATGGAGACTGCATGATAGCTGTATTTTCGATAACTATTAAGGAGTATCTGACATGAACCGACTTCTAATCGTCGATGGACACAATCTGCTGTTTCAAATGTTTTATGGTATGCCGGCGCGAATTGTAAACGATCAGGGTAAAGCAATTCAAGGCACCCTTGGTTTCGTGGGTGCCTTGTTAAAGATCATCCGAAAAGTTGAACCAACTCACATAACAGTATTATTTGACGGAGAGCATGAAAATGACCGTTCTTCTCTCAACCCCGATTACAAGGGAAATCGAATTGACTACAGCGAAATAGCCGAAGAAGATAATCCTTTTTCACAACTTAATGATGTATACGCCGCTCTTGATTTTCTCGGCATAAAGCATGCGGAAACTACCTCCTGTGAAGCTGATGACCTCATTGCCGGTTATGCACTGACTTATGGGAAAAAATCAGAAATCATTATCTCGTCATTTGACAGTGACTTCTTCCAGCTTATAACCGATCAGGTATCCGTGCTCCGTTACCGCGGAAAGGATACGGTAATCTGCACATCTGAATACATAAAAGAAAAATACGGCATTACACCCACGCAGTATGCAGATTTTAAATCACTTACAGGCGACACCGCAGATAACATTAAAGGAGCTGACAAAGTTGGCTTAAAAACAGCGGCTTCTCTGCTCCATGAATTCGGTACTCTCGATAATATCCTCGTCCATGCAGAGAATATAAAGAAGCTGTCTGTAAAAGAATCTATTATCAGAAATACTGAACGGTTAAAAACAAACTATAAAATTATTAAACTTACGGACACGGTGCCTTTACCTTTTGTACTGCACGAGCTTAAGTACAGGGATACTGACATTACTACTACTGATGTCCTGAAGGGCATTGGGTTAAGATAACCAATATGAAACCAAGAAAATCCGGTTTACAAACAAAATTGTGTTTCACACGCCTGCCGATTCCGACACTTACACTTTTACAGACAAATCCTGCCGACACGGCAAAAACACCGAAAACGTGGAACCTTTCCCAACCTCGGATGTCACCTTAATATACCCGCCCTGCCTCGTAATGATCTCCCGTGCCAGATACAATCCGATACCGACGCCCGGCTCGTCATGCACCTCTTCTTCCCTGTAGAACCGCCTGAAAACAGTTGCCTGACGACTCTCGGCTATCCCTTTTCCGGTATCGGACACATCGATCTTGACATATATCTCCCACTGTTCCACCGACACGGTGATCCTACCGCCCTCGGGCGTATATTTCACGGCATTATCCAAGAGATTGAAAAGCGCCTCCGCCGTCCATTTCCTGTCATGGTACAGGCGCAGTTGTTCCGGGCAATGTACCGTCACATCGATCTTCTTTTTCTCCGCACCGTAAACAATACCGCTCATCGCCTGTGCAAGTGTATCATAGATCAGCCCTTCGGTCTTTTCCAGACAGATCGCCCCACTCTCCAGCCGGGAAGTCTTAATCAATGCCTGAAAAAGAAAATCTAACTTGTCCGTCTCTGTACCGATTCCCTGTATAAACTCTTCCCGTTCCTGCTCCGTAACCGGCTTTGTCAACAGTGTATCAGTCACCATCCGCAAGTTGCTGACCGGCGTTTTAATCTGATGGGATATATCCGATACAAGCTGCTGTATCTTCTGCCGCTCATCGGCTGCCTGCCGCCTGTTCTCACGCAGGATCTCATAGAGCCGCATAAGCCGATGATTGATCCGTGCAAAAAGTGTTTCGCTGTCGTCTCCCCACTTCAACTCTACGTCTTCGTTTATCATGCGATCCAATAACCAGCAAAGATTTAACGTAAACAGTGACAGCCTCTTACTCATAAGCGCCATCAATATCCCGCTCCATACAAGAGCACAGACTGCAAACAAAATACCGTATATCGGAATCAGCACATCTCCGGTCATCCGATATAAGCAGAGACAGACCGCCGCCATCGTAACGACCATGCCCGATATTGTTAAGGCATAAATTGTCCTGACCGATATCAGTTTTTTCTCCGACTCCGTATACCTTACGCTATTTTCTTTTAACGTCTCCTCTTTATACACATCCGCTCCCATACCCTACTCCATCCCGGCTTATACACTACCTTTCACACTTCTCTGTACTACTATGATTTTATCCCTTATATCTACGCGCTTTTATTTCTGCTCTTCTCCCATCCACTGATACCCCATGCCGTACACCGTCTTGATATAACGGTCTCCCTCCGCTTCAATCTTACTCCGTATGCGGCTGATCGTGGTCGTCAGCGTATGCTCGTCCACATAATTCTCATCCACATCCCATAATTTCTCCAAAAGCTGTCCGCGGGTAAGCACGATCCCCGCATTCCGACAAAACAGAGAAAGGGTTCGATATTCCATGGCGGATAACGTAAGCGCTTTTCCTCCGAGCGTCCCTGTCTGGCGTGCAAAATCGAGACACATCCTGCCGTCATCGTAGATATCCCCAGGCGGATTGTGTCGTTCCACCATCGCAAACATGGCACTGATCTTATGCTGCAGAGCCACAATGGAAAAAGGCTTCGTGACATAATCCACCGCACCGGCTTCATATCCCCGCACCTGATCCCGTTCCTGATCGTTGGCCGTCAGAAAAATCACCAGCGTATCCGGATGTTCCGGTTTAATAAGTCCGCACAGATCATAGCCGTTCCCGTCGGGCAGATTGACATCCAACAGCACCAGATCAAACTGCCGTGTCCTGATTGCTTCTGCGGCAGTACGGGCATTCAATGCAGAAGTAATATCATAACCCTCCGAAGACAGGTTATAGGTAAGTGTTTTATTCAAAAGACGGTCGTCCTCCACAATCAGAATCTGTCTCATAATTGCTCCGTTCCCTCTCCAAATTTTATAACTTTGAAATACTGCTCTTCACTCTTAATCCCCGCCTCAGAAATATTGCAGACATTTCTAAATCATAGTATATCAGAAAATCCTCCGTGAAATGTTACAATTTACTGCCGCAGTTGCATCCTCCTCTCCGATTCTGTATAATGGCATTGATATACTGACGCAAAATAATACAATAATTTATGAAAGGCAGTACCCATGCACCGAAGCACTTTTATTGCACTTTTGATTCCGCTGCTTATGCTGACTGCCGCCATGGCGTATCGCTATTACAGCAATGACAGTATAGGGCAGGCGCAGCAGGCAGACTCATTTTATTCATCGAGGGTTGAGATTATGATTCATGAAAATATTACAAAACTGAAAGAACTTGGAATCGACGCCACTTCCGTAGAAGAAAAAATTACCGAAAATCTTACTTCTTTTCCTTCGGAAATATTGGAATCTATGGAGCCGGAGCAGATTGGCGGAATGATTCTGACACACATTTCGACACTTCTCTATGATGACACGGCTGCACAGCCTTCCGAACCGAGACAGTTCTTTTCTTTTGATGTGGAATGTATGGATCTTGATCACATGTACACTAATTTTTTAAACAGTGTCGCCGAAATTGCCGGGGAAGATCTTACGATAACAGATATTGAAGAGGATACCAGCAAAGTAGACTACG
>CAMWMS010000093.1 GCA_947175435.1 uncultured Lachnospiraceae bacterium
CACATATCCTGCCGCAAGCGCCAATACGCTTATCGTACCGTAACTATGCAATACCCCCCCCCAACTTTTTCGACAGACGGATTCCGATCAGAATCATAGCAAGGAGCATGACGCCAAACATCGTCTCCTTTGTAAGTCTGTCCGTCTCACCCCAAACCGTCTTAACCGCCCATTTGACCGACTGTAGCAGCCGCCATGCATGGCTGTCACCACCACTGTTATAAGTATGCCTCGAAAAATTTCCGGGTGCAATCGTATTGACCAATGCTCCCACAATTCCCGTCGCAGTGATAATGATATTTCGAACGGAGATTTTCCGCATGATCAGATAAAAACCGACCGTAAGAAGTACAAAGGCATAACATCCTGTCCCACTGACCGCCAGAGAACCTCCGGCTGCCAGAAAGCCCAAAACAGCCGCCGCTACTGCGAGTATCGTCCTTTTTTTATCGGAATAAGAATCGTTATTAGACAGCAGAAAGCAAAGAATCGCCAGAAGGGCAACGGAAAATGGTATACTGTACGACATTGCGCCGGAATACCAGAAGAAAATTTCCGTAAAAACATCTGCGTCCAATATAGAAAACAAAATAATTGAAAACACAGTCAACCGGATATGTGCCGCTCTTTCATTCCGCAGTGCAAAACCGGTGAATATCCACACCACGCCGAACAGCGCCGCAAAAAATAACAAGGCATTTACCATCATGACGATCCTAAGCTGTCCCATCCCGTAATTATTGATCGGCGACAGAAATGCCTGCAGAAACATGGCAAAATACGTTCCCTGCCAGTCCAAATAAATTTCCTTCATATAGCGAACGGAAGCCGCTGCATACTGCAATAAAGGCACATTAAACACTCCCACACGCACACCGTGAGTGTAATCATCCCCCAAAAGCACCGTATATCCCGCACTGACAGTCACTACATACACCATAAAAAGAATCAGAAGTGCATTCAGCGCCACTACAGCCCTTTTTCCATATTGACCGAATTTCACCAAAATCGTACCCCTATCCGCTTTATCCATTATTCTTTCACCCTTATCCGCCAATTCAGTGTTTCTCCTTCTTTTCCGGCATTTCCGCCCAACCGTGTCATCGCCCGCTTTACTGCTTTCACCTTTATTGATGTTTTCCCTCATAGGCCGCACAGATTTCCTCGATATAATCCCGCCACTGTTCATAAACCGCCCGGCTGTTCGCCCGCTCTGCGATCTTGCGCGCATTTCTGCCAAGCTGCTCTGCCAGTTCAGGATTCTCGATCAAACGATTGATTCCGTCCTCTAACGCCTGCTGGTCTTTGATGGGAATCAACAGGCCGTCCACTCCGTCCGTCATGATCGTGCGTGGCCCGCCGCACGGACAGTCCGTGGCCACAATGGGAAGCCCCAGTGCCATGGCTTCCATAAGAGCATTGGGAAGCCCTTCCCAGTCCGAGGTAAAGGCAAACAGCGCAGCGTCCGTCAACTCCTTCTCCAGACTGTCACTGGCGCCCATAAGGTGAATATAATCCTGTGCATGGTATTCCTCAATCAGCCCTTCCAGAATCTCTTTCGTTCCGTCGAAGGAATCTCCACCGTATATTTTCAAATCATAGTCCGGATGCTTCGCGTGCACATTGACAAACGCCCGAATCAACATAGGCTGATTCTTAAAGTCCACCAGTCTGCCGGACTGCACCACCGTCTTGGTCCGCGCCTTCGGCATTGGCACCCCGATATATTTATCATGAATAGGATTTAAGATAATCCGCGAATTATTCTGTAATCTTGGGGCGAAAAAGTCTCTCGCTCCCTCTGTCTGGAAGACGCACCCGTCCGCCCGCGGAAACAGCAGTGGAATCTGTATTTTATCAGACCGCTCCTCATAATGTCCCGCCGGGTCCGTTCTGATGGAAATAAGCACCGGTATTTTGATAAAATACGCCGCCATCAAACCCCTGTAGAGCGCTTTTCTCGCAAAAGGAATCAAAATATCCGGCTTCTCTTCCTTCAGAAACTTCCTCAGGTACTTCACGCGGAGCATGAATTGAACGAGACGGTGTTTCTTATCATCCCCCTCGCGCAGTCCCACATGAACGCGTCTCACCTTAGAATCAATCTGAAATTCATTCTCGCCGTACCATTCCGTGGCGATGATGACCTCATATCCCTCTTTCGCAAACTGATTCGCCAGATTCGTGACCACACGCTCCGCGCCGCCCTGCTCTAAACAATTTAAATGAAATGCAATCTTTCTCATGAAATTAACCTGTCTTGATACACTATTTTTATACACCGTCTTATATGGAGAAAACTCTCCATTTCAAGAATCGGACTTAAAAACTCTGATACATAAATGCCGCCGTATCATAGCCGCCACCGTAAATTCCCGTTATCAACACAAGCAGAACGATTCCGTAATAGAACGCCCATCTGATGACTATCGGTCGGTAGGCAAAATAGGTCCGCACATCCTCTCCCCGCTCTTCCAGCACAGACACCGCAAGCCAGATCAACAATACCACCGCAAGCAGCATAAAATCATATTTACTGAGTCCATAAGAAGTGATCTCCCTCGAAAGTAATGTGCGCAAATTCAATCGTGTCACGAAAGCGCTATAGATTGCACCCGCCTGTGCCAGACTCTCACTCCGGATCAACACATCCGCTATAAAGACAATAACCCATGTCCGCGCCTTGCAGAAGAAAGACCACGCCTTGCCGTTTTTGATATGAAATTTTGCCTTCCAACCGACATACTTCTGTTCCAGAAGCAGCGACACACTCATGATAATACCGTAATAAACGCCCCACAGCATATAAGCAAGCGTCCTGCCGTGCCATATCCCTGTGAAAAACCAGACAAGCATCGTTCCGATGATCGGTACCACCTGCCTGCCCATGCCGCTCGCCTTGTTTTTACAAGCTTTGCTGATTCGACGTCCCGTTCCCGACATCACGAAGGAGAACATGACATAGTCCTTGAACCACGTGCCCAATGTAATATGCCACCTGCGCCAGAACTCCGCCACCGACTTCGCAAAATAGGGACGCTTAAAATTCTCGGGCAGCATAATATCAAGACTCTCGCTGACGCCTGCTGCCATATCAATATATCCGGAAAAATCCGCATAAAGCTGCAACATATACAGAACGGTAGCGCACGCATAAATACTGCCCGTCACAGAAGATGTCTCGACACCGTACACCCGATCCACAAAAATGCCGATCCGGTCGGCAATCACCAGCTTCTTGAACGCTCCCCAGACGAAGCGCTGGACTGCGCGAAGCATTCGGTCATATTGAAATACATGCTCCCGCTCAAACTGTTCCTTCATCTTGTCAAAACGATTGAAAGGCCCCTGCGTAACCGCAGGAAAATATGCCAGAAACAAAAGCACCTTAAGGAAATCTGTCTCTATCTTACAGTTCTCTCTTCCCGCATCTACCACATAGCTTATGGCAGTCAGGGTGTAGAAAGAAATGCCCAGCGGCATAATCACTTTTTCCAAAAAGCCAATATGCGAGCCTGTCAAAGTCTCTGCAAATGGCATCAGAACAACCGCATATTTATAAAGAAGCAGTAATCCCAGATTAAAGACAATATATAGGATCTGAACCCGTTTCCGTTTCTTCGAAAATGCGGCCTTGCATGCCTTCTTGCTCTCCTTGTCGGCACACTGCGAACTCTCTGTCTTCTCACGTTCCAGAGAGTTTTTCAAGTAGATGCCGCACCCGTAGGTCGTAACAGCCGTAAGCAGGAGACCAAGCGGAAAGCCCCTAAGTCCTATGACATAGAAGACCAGACTGGCTGCCAGCAGGATATACCACTGAAACTTCTTCGGAACCAGATAATAAAGCGCAAAAGTCAACATCCAGAGCGCCACAAAGGAATAGGATATGAGCTGCATTTATTCCTCCAACAGTTTCTGCACGAGGGCGATGATGGCTTCTTTATTCTTGAAATTCTCCGCCACTACATATTTTGCGTCAATTTCGATATCAAATTCATCCTCAAGGTCACTGATTACATTGATGACGGTGAAGGAATCAATGACACCGTCCTCCATCATGCTGTCGCCGTCGTAGTCCAGCGCTTCCTCGCAGTGTTCTTCCAGGATTTCTAAGATTTTTTCTTCCATGATGTAATGCTCCTTTCAAAAGTGAAATAGGAATGTAAAACCGTACGTCTATGTAATGTATTACAAATTTCCATCCATAAAACAATATTTTATCTTTAGCAAATCGTCTGCTCCTAATTTTAGATATATGAACCCCCCTTCATCTTTGCGCTTATCGGCAGATATTTTGCGGTATCGCAGGATTTCTGCCTCCCGTCCGTCTATGATTGTCCGCATCGGCGGGAAAATATCATTCTTACCGTAATCCACACTTCTAAGCAGACGATAGACATCCTCCGGCCGGTCCGTCAGCGCAAAGAAGCCGTCTGCGGGCACTTCACGGGAACGGTACATCCTGCGAGCGGGGTCAAATCCCTGGGGGATCGCCTCCACACTCTCGGTAATGATATCCGCGAAGCTCTCTCGGAAGGCCTCTGACGCAAGATTCATAAGTTGTTCCGTCAGTTCATAGGCCTTCATATCTGCTGTGATCTCACATTGTTTCTGAATGATGATGTTGCCCTCATCTACACCGGAGGTCACGTAATGCCATGTAATACCGGTTTTCTTTTCCCCCTTATAAATAACCCATGTGGGCGCGTTTCTGCCAGGATAATCGGGCAGAAGGGCATTGTGAAAATTGATAATGGTGAGATTCGGCTTGTCCACAAGGGAGGCTGGAAACAGGAAATTATTGCTGGCGCTTATGATCAGCGTTTTCTCCGTTATCCGGTCAAGGACTGCCGCCAGCTCTTTCTTATCCGTAATCTGTGTAAAAGGGATATTGTTTTCCGCACAGATCTTCGCCGTAATACTTAAGGGATGTATCTCATGCTCAATAAACTCTACCTGATACCCGTATTCTTCTCTTCTGTCATATACATACTGCAATACTTCTCCGGTTACCTTGCCGTAGCCGAGGATGACAACTTTCTGAAATGTAGTGTGCATGCCGTTGTCTGTGCCTTTCTATTAATCCCGTACCGAGATATTATAAATATTCCTTTAACTTCACCCGGTCAATTTTCCCGTTCGCATTGATGGGCATGTCCGGAAGTGTGACCACCTTATTCGGCAGCATATATTCAGGCACCAGGCTGGAAATTTGTTCATTGATATATGCCTTGTCCAGTTCCTCTTCGATAAACAGCACGATCTTCTGCCGCTTCTCGTCATAGAGGCAGCAACAGAGCGCGATCTGCTCCAGAGAGGAAACGGCCGTCTCGATTTCTCCTAATTCAATTCGGTGTCCCATATGTTTGATCTGGAAATCTTTGCGAGACAAGTAGATGATTTCGCCGTATTCGTTATATTTCACCAGATCACCGGTGCGGTAAATAGTTTCGGGCACATATGGATTCAGCGGATTCTGCACGAAGGCCTCCTTCGTCTTCTCCGGATTATTGTAATATCCCATGGAAAGTGAAGTGCCTCTGACGCAGAGCTCCCCGATCTCATCTCCGGTAACCGGCTCATTTCTGTCGTTCAGGACGATAATATCCGTATTTGCCATCGGGATGCCGATCGGCAGCGGTTCATCGTCCGTAAACTCACGGTCTACAATATAATAGGTGCAGGCGTCCGTAATTTCGGTAGGCCCGTACAGATTTGCGTACTGAACATCCGGCAGGAATCTGCGCCATATATTCAGCTGTTTGTTTGGCATTACTTCGCCGCAGAACAGCACTCTGCGAAGCGTGTCCGTCAGATCTACATTGCGAAATGCTTTTAACTTCGCCACCACGATCAACGCCGACGGCACCCAGAAGATCGTGTTGATTTTCTTTTCTTTCAAATATTCCAACAACGGCACCGGTTGCGCGAACAGGTTCTTCGGAATAATATATGTAGTCGCGCCGCTCTTGATCGTGCTGTAGATATCCAGAATCGAATTGTCAAAATAAAAAGGCGCCTGATTGCCGAAGGTGTCCTCCTGCGTAATCTCAAAGGTCTCCGTCACCCAATCTATATAATCAATCACGGATCGGTGGTTGATGGTCACACCTTTAGGCACACCGGTGGAACCGGAAGTAAAGAGGACGTACAGCAGATCCGTATCGATGCCTTTACCTCTCGTCGCCTCGATGGCATTTTCGTCAACCGCTCCGCCTATGGCCTCCTCAAACAGCAGATAATCTCCCTTATAATCGAACTGTTCAAAGACCGGCAGCAGTTCCCTGCTCGTCACCACGAGTGACGGCTGCAGCACTTCCAGAATCTTATTCACACGGCTTGCAGGCATATCCACATCGATGGGCGAGTAGAAATTGCAACTATAGGCCGCGCCCATAAAAGAAACCAGTACATCAACACCTTTTTCCAGATAGATGACTACTGGTTTCTTAAATAAGTTTTTTCCGATCATATGTGTAGCCAGCGCCATAGCCTGCTTTCTGAGCTGTCCGAAGGTAATCTCTTTATGCTCATCCGCAAAAGCAGTCTTATCCGGCAGTCTGCCTGCGGTTTTATCTAACCAATAAGTAACGTTTGCTTTCATAATATATGTTCAAACCTTTCTCTTATTTCACAGTCATTCCCGCGATGGAAATAGATTTCCGCTCACTTTTCGTGGCAGACCAATTAGCTATGGCTCCTGCCTGCCGCAGTTCATCACACTTACGGAGCTGTCAGATAGAACGTATCCGGCATCTTCTCAGTTTTCACATGATAGATATCATACAGATCCGTCATCTTAAGTCCGCAGCCCGCAGGATCATAGGAACCGTACAGAGCCACTCCCCGATCCGCAGCTATCTGTCTGATCTTGTTTTCCACCTCAAAAGCAATATGGAACTGCTCCTCAGATTCTATGTAATTATACATCATAGGGGAATAGGGTGGCAAGTATAACATCACTTCCACTCCCTGCGCCTGCAGATAGTCGATCAGTCCGCTAAGCAGCGCCACACTTTCCTCATCCATCTTGTCATAATCCGTTAAACGGTAGACAACGTGCTCATCCACAGACTGTCTCGTCAATTCTTCCACTTCACTCACATCCACATCCCGCAGGCTCTTCTGATAAGCAATACTGCCGTCGTAATGCTTCAGATACTGCTCCGTCTCCCAATCCTGTGTGTATGTGACCGCGAAACGTTTATGCGACGGAAGGAGAGTAACGTTGTAGCGGAAATAGTCTAAGGATAGCCATTTGTTGTTATTCCTGCCGGTACTTGGCTGTGAATGTATATCCGTGCCTGCTATGCCGGAGCCACTTTGCGATTGCTCATTTTGCTCCATATCCCCATATCCCGCCCGCTCAATGGCTTTCTCCATATAGGCTGCATACTCTTCCAGTTCTTTCCAGCGGTCATTATTATGGCTCGCGTTGAAAAGAAATGCATCCACCCCGATAATCATCCGCTCAGGCAGACATCCCTCCTGGTCCAGAATTCCGGTCACCGCAAGAAGATCGTAGATCGTAGATTCGGACAGCGCTGTGTTGTAAAAGGAGTCCGTATCAAACATTGTGTGGTCGAAGTTCATAACCCGGCTGGAACCCGCAACGATCAGTTCCTTCGCCTCCTGCCTACTTAAACAAGCCAAAAGGAGTTTTCTGTCATTAAAATCTGACTCCTGAAGCCCTTCCACATTCATAAAGCGATCTGTCATCTGCGTACCGATCTGATCATAGGTCACCCGCAGATACGCATAGGAATCCACATACCAATTGACTGCTGCCACCATACATATAAGCGGCAGGATAAATATAAACGCTTTACACCATTTTTTCATCCGTATACCTCAACAACAGATTTTCCCGACCCCCGAAGCTATAACTAAACAACATCGGAAACGCGGCAAACAGCCCATACGTGTATCGGAATTCATTGTACACCGGTGTTGCCAGCATAAGCGTCGCAAGTAGCATAATAAACGGTACATAGATCATAACGCTACGCCGCCGGTATACTGTATACGCCATTGCAAACACCATAAGCCAAGTGCTGAGTCCCAGACTCCACACTTTATTGTAAAAATCCTGAAATCCCATCAGGAAATCGTGCATACTAAGCTCTGCCTCATAGGTAAAAAGCTTCCTCTGCGTCGTGATCCCGAACGGATTATCCACCATGTAGTACTCTCCGTATACATACTCATAATCCTTCACATCATAAGCCCAATATCCCGCCGTCTGTCTGACCTGTGCCACCACATACTGCAAAGGATTGCGAAGTCCTACTCTGAACCACAGTTTGAAGTATTCCCATTTATGATCGGCAATGACCTGTTGATCACCGTCGCTGCGTATGAAGTTCTTGACAATGTCAAACAGCCACGGATTATAGTAATCGCCCACCTCTTCCACCGGTACAACCTTGTCGACCATCGCAACTTCTTCTTCGGTCAGTTCCCCGCCCTTGAGATAAGCGCACAAAATATGCTGTGTGGGCATAGTCAGCCCTTCGATGGTGTCAGGCGGTTCCACCTGAAGCGCTTTTAACACCGGCCCATGGTAGATCAGATAACACACTAACACTGCCGCTACGCACAGAAACGTTCTGCGCGGGAAGTGTCCTTTTTTCATTTTGACGATCAGCAGAATCACAGCTGTGCCCGCATAAATAAAAATGCCATTGCTGCGCAGAACACAGAGCAGAAAACCAATGACTACATATCGAACTGCTCTTGCTTGCATAATTCGCTTTGTGTATCCGGAATACGCACCCCATTTTCCGCCACCACGTTTATATAATGCCGCATCCGGCTGTATATCTTCGTCCACACTCTGTCCTTCCTCATCTCCTGCCTCTTCCGCATCTAAGTCATACTCTACCGTCATCCACATAAAAAGCAACAGCACTGCCGTAAAAAATTCGTCCTTACCCATACAGATCGTCAGAAGGCCGTTGATCGGCAGGAACGCATAGAAGGCCACTGCCAGCACCAGCCATAACATCCTCGTTCCCCTTTTATAGAGCTGATACAGGAAAAAGGCGAACACCATCGCCATAACAAGTACTTGGACAAAAGTATAAAATGCGGCTCCGACCGTATAACTGCCGGAAAACCGATAACCGATCATAAAAAGGCCTTTCAGAATCAGCGTATGAAAATAGGGATGGTGGTTTGATGCCGCCGCCCACCCCAAGGCCTGCTCAATCTGCCACACTGCATCGTTGTTAAGCCATGTGGGATAATACATCAGATAATATGGCAGATAACCCAGCAAACAGACTGCCGCGAACAGGAGATAAACATACCACTTCCCCTGCCGCTCCTTTTTCCCGGGAATGCGGGATAACAGCGGAATCTTAGAAGCCGCCTCAGATACAATCTCATCCCCGTTAGATAGGATCAAACACAGCCCAAGGAGCACCGCATAGCTTCCGAACATCCATAGTAAAGCCCGTCTCAGATTCTGCAAAATGCTAAGAGAGGCCGCTTTTTCCAATGCACCGAACATAGCCGCCATAGTATAAAACAGCGCAAAGGGGATCAGTATGAGAAACTGCCGTTTATTTGGCATTTTGATTATTTTGTTTTCACCTACTGTATGTACTTCCCTTGATTCCCTGCTCATCACACAACCTTGGCTTCCGCCCACTCCCGTATCTTCTCTACGTAAGATTCAGCAGTATAATCCGCCGCGCGCTTACGTGCCATCTCACGATAATGCTCCATCTTATCCTGATCTTCCAGAAGCGTCATGATCTGCTGCGCCAGATTTTTCTCCTCATCTGTGATATTTTCAGGATCGAAATCCACATCAGGACTCATATTCGGAATCAAAATACCATATTCGTCTTCCAGTATCTCCCTCGGACCTGTCATACAGTCTGTAGCGATCACGGGAAGTCCCATGGACATTGCCTCCACCATGGCATTGGGGAATCCTTCATAATAAGATGTCAACACATACATGCTTCCCTTTTTCAGGTAAGGATAGGGATTCTTCTTAAGACCGGTAAAGTAGACGGCATCATCAATGCCAAGTCCGACTGCCAGCTCTCTGTAATCTGTAAATTCCCCTTTTCCGATGATCATAAGCTTCACATCCGGCAGCTTCTTATGCACCAGGGCAAAACTTTTCAGAAGGTGCCAGAAGCCCTTGACCGGGTCCTCACGTCCCATGGAAATAAGAACTCGTCCATCACTCCAAGGAAGCTCCGCCTCCTCCCGCTCGGACAATTCTTTCACTTCCTTCATGTCAAAGGGATTCTGTAACGTCACCGCTTTATTGCAATGGTATTTCTCCTGTATTTCACGGCAAATAGTCTCCGAACAACATATCACTCTGTCCGCACTCTTACAGAACAGGCGGATCTGTCTCGGATTGCCCATATCCATATAGCTCCTGATACCAAGCCACCTGTGTCCTCTGCCGCCGGACGCAATATTGGCAAGGTTCGCGGTCGGACCGAAGCTGTAAGCAATGTCGATCTGCTCTCTCTTCTTCAGGCTTCGCAGTTTACTGCCGCGTTTTAATACATTAACAATCTTACCGAGCTTGTCCGGACGGCTGGGCAGGCGCAGATCCGCCACCGGAATGCCTTTGATATCATACGCCACATTACGGGAATCAAAGATGGCGATCTGTACGTCAAAATACGGCTGCATAAGCCTCGCAGTCGCCGCACACACCTTCTCTAATCCGCCCTGATGCAGGGACGGAACGATCAATAACAGTTTCTTCATAGCCCCGAACTGTCTCCTCTCTCATAAAACAAGCGATAATCCGCCGCCTGCGTCTTTACATCGAATCCGGCTTCTTTCATTTTCTGAAAAGTATTCTGCCGTTCATACTCTGCCGCGACAATCTGCTTGGCCCATGCTTCAGCAGGCTGTTCAATACTCAGGTACGTCACCAGATCTGTTGCCGCAGCCTCTCTTGTGACCGTATCAGACACGAAACATTTAAGCCCGGCCGCCTGCGCTTCCACTAGCACGCCGGGAAGCCCCTCAAAGAAGGAGGGCAACAGAAAAATATCCATGGCCTGATAATAGTCCTGCGGCCGCCTCTGATTGCCGAGGAACCTGACCTTATCCTCGATTCCCAGCATGCGGCACTTCTCCCTGATGTTCTCCTGATCAGGACCTTCTCCCAGCATAAGAAGTACTGCATTCTGTCTGATTTCACATAGTTTGGCAAAAATATCGATCAGATAGGGATGATTCTTTTGATAATTAAACCGCCCCACATGTCCGATCACCAGTTCTTCCTTCAATCCCAACCGCTCTCTCACCTGCGCACGCACTTTGGGATCATAAGTAAATTCAGCGGCATCAATGGCATTGTAAATGATCTTCACCCTGCCTGCATCCATTGCCGCTTTCCCGAATACATCTTCTCCGGCAAGCTTGGAACATGCAAAGCAACAGTCCGCCTTCTGCGCGAGACCTCTTCTGAAAAATCTCGTCGCGATTCCTTTTAAACCTTTGACCACTCCCGCGTTTCTGGCATGTGCCACCGTAACGGGAATCCCGTATTTCTTCGCAATCGGCAGATAAATACCCGCGGTGCTGGTCATATGCCCCTGTACCACACGAAACTCATGGTGCTGTCTGAAAAAGTCCTGCACCGCTTTCCTGTAGCTTATATAATTATATACCTTAAACTTGGGAAGCACATAGATGTGCCCGCCCAGACCCAGAATATCTTCGTCATAAAATTCCGGTTTTCTCTTGTTCATAGCAGAGCTATGAACGAGAAAATCAAATTGTATTTCGTTCCTGTTCATTTGCCGGTACAGATCCATGATGCGGCTCTCCGCGCCGCCCAGACCCACGCCGCCCAGCACATGCAGAACTCGAATCGTCTCTGACATATTA
>CAMWMS010000094.1 GCA_947175435.1 uncultured Lachnospiraceae bacterium
GTTCTACCGGTATGGCAACCCGGATAAACCGCATAAGTCCAAGCTGCTTGAAATATTTGACGGGGAGAGCTACCGCCAGAAAGGGGCGGACGGTCTGGAAATCAAAAAGGATTTCATCCATACGGCGGAAGGAATCGCTCCGATTCTGGAGTGGCGGGCTGCCGAACAGGGGAAAGTCAATCTGAAACTGACTTATGTGAAGGGCGCCAACGGGGATAAGAATCCCAGCTGGCCGGACGGCGTCTGCGTTATGATCTATAAGGATCGTGAATTGCTTGAGAGACATTCCGTCGAGGTCAAGGTGGAAGGAGAGACACTGCTGGAGACTGCGATTTCCGATCTTGCGTTGGAGGAAGACGAGAGCATCTATATTGTCGTGGATCCGATGAATAATAACGCCTATGACGGCGGCTCCTTATATGTTGCGATAGCGGATGTCAATGCCAAAACCGGCGCGGTGGCAAAAGACGATTCCAGAACGGACAATAATGCGAATAATGTCAAAGACTATGGCGCGCAGGGTGCTAACGGCTGGTATTATATGTATGGCAAGGATGTGACGAGCTGCGCATTAGTATCTGACGAGACCGCAGACGGTTACATCAACAATACCTCTCCCGGACTGGTGATGAGCCAGTATTTCATTCATCCGGCGATTAATGATAATGCGATCTTAGCCTGGGCACCTGCAATCAGCGGTCCTGTCGAGATCAGAGGAAAATATGAGAAGTACGAGAATAATGACGGCAATCCGGACTGGCCGGACGGCGTTACCGTATCGGTATATCTGAACAGTGAGAAATTATTTTCAGAGAAAGTGCTGGCACCGTTAAAAGGGACAAATGAGATTACCTTCCGGGAGAAGAAGATTGATGTAACACCGGAAGACCGGTTATATTTTGTGGTAAATGCAGACGATAATTCTTCTTATGATGGAGGCGGCTTCCAGATTTCGATTCTGGACAGGAACGGAATGGTGACTGAAGACGCCGTGCCCGCAGGCTGGGGTGATGCCAGACAGAATATAGCGGATGTGTCGGTAGATTTCGGCGCACAGGGCAGAAACGGCTGGTATTATCAGGAGGGATATCAGGATGAACCCTTCGACGGCTACAATATCAAGAAGTTTGAAGATGATAAATATGCGGATGACAGTTGGCTGGAAATCAAGCGTGATTTTGTAAATACCGGCGAGGAAGGCAAGTCGGCTGTGATCAAATGGAAAGTGGCGCAGAATGGAGACATCAAGATCGACGCTTCCTACACAAAGTTTAAAAACGAAGACAAGAATCCTTCGTGGCCGGACGGAACCCGCGTGACGCTTTACCATAACAGTAAAGCGCTAATCAGCGAAGAGTTCCCGGCGGATGTGAATAAAGAGATCACGAAGGATCTGAATGTGAAGAAGCTCTCTGTGAAGAAGGGCGATTACATTACCATGGTGGTAAACGGTAAGGATAATAATGCCTATGACGGAGGAAGTTACACTTTTGCGATCGACACGTTGAGCGGCATTGCCGGCAAGACGGAAGACGATATTATTGTGAATGAGGACGATCGTACCAATAATGCATGTGTGTTTGATGATTTCGGAGATCAGGGCAAAAACGGCTGGTTCTATCAGTATGGATATCGCTCGGATCCATTCTATGCGGTGAACGTGGAGTCCTATACCGATGAGGATTTCGGAAAATACGTCACAGAAGACGGAATTGAGATCAAGAAGGATTTCATCATGCCGTCAACGAAGGATAAATCCGCCAATGTTAAGTGGAAGGTTGCGCGGAATGGAAAGATCGATATCTATGCGGATTATACGAAGCTAAAGAATGAGGATAAAAACCCTTCATGGCCGGATGGAACAGACGTTACCATCTTCCATAACGGTAACGTGCTGACCAGTCATTATTTTGAGCCCAGTCAGGAGGAAGTGACCGTTGATATGTCAGTATTTGGTGTTGAGGTCAAGAAAGGCGACTACATCACCATGCTGGTTAATGGCAGAAAGAACACCGCCTACGACGGAGGCTTGTATCATATCCTCATCGAAGAAGCGGATGATATATCCATGGCAAAAGTAAACAACAGCAGAGAGAACCGGGCGAATCTGGAGTATGATTTTGGAGAACAGGGAAGTAACGGCTGGTATTATCTGGAAGGTGAATCTGTTCAGAAGTCAAATATACTGACCCGGAAGTCGAAGGACGGAGAAGGATATGCATCTTTGAAATACAGGTCGAAAGACTTGGAGGTTAAGAGCAATTATGTATCTCCCGGCTCAGGGAAAAAAGCTATGTATCAGTGGGTGGTTGCCCAAAACGGCTCAGTGGATGTTACCGGAAAATATATCAAGTTCGGTCATAATGACTCCAATCCCGACTGGCCGGATGGTACGGAGCTGACTGTGTATTTGAATAATGAATTGCTGCGTAAGCAAGAGGGACATGTGTCACAGGGAGACGGAAATGACAATACGGCGTTATTTGACCTGGCCGGAATAAGAGTGAAGAAAGGTGATCTCATTACTTTCGTCATCGACCCGTTGAATAATAATGCATGGGACGGCGGAAGACTCGGCGTACAGATTAAGCCGCACAGTAATATTACATATAAACCGGGACCGGATAACGTGACAAATCTGGAAGCTGATTTCGGAGAGCAGGGAAGTGACGGCTGGTATTACGGCTTCGGAAATAAGAGCGCAGACTTTAAGCCGGCGGATAAGAACGGCGACGAATATAGACATATCTGGTATGACCAGTTACTGCTTAAGAGAGATGGCGTACATCCGGCTCTGGAAGTGGGAGCGATCTACCGCTGGGTTGTTGCAGCGGATGGAAAGATTGACCTTGCAGGGGGATATTACAAAGCCAGAAATGAAGGAACCGATAACACGCCGGACGGCGTAAGGGTAGCGGTGTACAAAAACGGAACCCTGGTTGACGGAATGAATTATAATGTCTCGATCTCCAAGAAAGAAGAAATCGCGCAGGTGATCGAGAAAACAGGTCTGGATGTGAAACGGGGAGATAAGCTGGATTTCATTATCTTTGCAAAGAAAAACAGTGAGTGGGATTACGGAAGATTTTCGATGAGTATCATGTCACCCGTGGAAGAGAAGCCTGATGATGATAATATAGCAGACCTGTATGACGATTTCGGAGAGCAGGGAAGTAAAGGCTGGTATTATGGATATGGGGATACAACCGGCGAATTCAAACAGGCAGTCTTGAGCGGAGAAGAGTATTCCGGCGGTAAAAAGACGAAGTTGAAGAAGGACGGTGTGGAACCGAGTAAAGGTGCGGGCGCAATATACCGTTGGATTGCCGGAGAGGACGGATTGATCGACCTCTTGGGAGATTATATAAAATCGAAAAATGAAAGTGGAAATGACATACCGGACGGCGTAAAGGTAGCGGTGTACAAGAATGGAACCTTGATCGAAGGAATGGTATATGACATCGCGGTATTTGCTGACAAGGAGAATAAGCAGGAAATCACGAAGAAAGCGTTAGAGGTGAGCCGAGGCGACAAGATTGATTTTATAGTCACTTCGAAGGAAAATGATGATTGGGATTGGGGAGCATTGTCTATGACGATCAGGCCCCATGTGGAAGTAGACCCGAACAGAGAAAACAAGGCGAATCTGAAAGACGACTTTAAAGAAACGCAGGGTAATAATGGATGGTACTATGGTTCCGCTGACTGGGATGGCAGTAAATTTAAGGAACTTAAGTATGACGCAGGGAAAGGCAAGTATGCCGGAACTGCACCTCTGGAAGTGGGCGCTGACTATGTTCATCCGGGAGCCGGTCTTAACGCAGCTTATAAGTGGATCGCGGCAAAAGACGGAAAGATTCAGATCACAGGGGAGTATGTAAAATTCCCGAATGTTGATGGCGAGAATGCAAATGGAGTATGCCTGCGGATTCGCCAGAATGGGGATGAAAAGAAATGGATTGGGGACGGTATTAATCACGGAGGCATTACTTCTGACATATCCGTATCCATCGACGCAGTGCTCGATGTAAAAGAGGGCGATGAGATTTTGTTCTTAGTAAACCCTGAAGGCGACGACAGTTATGACGGAGGAAGGCTGGCGATTGACATTAAACCTTATGAAGAGGGCAGTGAGCCTGAGCCCGAGCCGGACGACAGAACAAATGATGCAAACCTGGAAGGTGACTTTGGCGAAGAACAGGGTAACAATGGCTGGTATTATGGTTCCTGCGAGTGGAATGGTACTGACTTTACAGAGCTTGAGTATGATAACGGAGCCTATATCGGGGATGATAATTTGCAAGTCGGCGCTAAGTGGGTTCATCCTGGGAAATTCAAAAACGCGGCCTATAAATGGGTTGCGGCAGAGGATGGAACGATTGCCATAACAGGAGAATACCACAAATATGCAAATGATGCTGATCCGGATGCAAATGGAGTATGCATGAGAATTTTCCTGAATGGAGAGGAAAAGAAATGGCTTGATCCTTCGATTAGTAAAGGCGGTCTTTCTTCGGATGTAGAGGTGTCTATTAAAGAAACCTTTGAGGTGAAAAAAGGCGATCCCATTTTATTTGCAGTAGACTGTAATGGTGATGGCAACAACAGCTATGACGGGGGATGGCTGGCGATACAGATTCATCCTTCGACAGGGCAGGCAGATCCTGATCCGGAAAATCCGGACGATCCTGATCCGGAGGAGCCTGAAAGAACAAATAATGCGAGCTTGGCGGGTGACTTTAGCAGTACACAAGGCGAAAAAGGCTGGTATTATGGTTCCGCTGACTGGGATGGTAAAGGATTTACGCAACTTAGCTATAATGCAGGCGAAAGTAAGTATACCGGAGAAAATGGCTTGGCGGTAGGCGCTGACTTTGTTCATCCGGGAGACGGTCCTAACGCAGCCTATAAATGGGTTGCGGCAGAAGACGGAACGATTGCCATAACAGGAGAATATGTAAAATTCGCGAATAATGCGGATTCAAATGCAAACGGAGTGGTTCTGAGAATTGTTAAGGGTACAGATGGCCTGGGTGATGGCGATGTAAACCAAAAATTCTTTAGCAATGCTGCTCAAAAAGGTGGTATTATTGATGAAGAGAAAGTGCCTATAAATGCAAGTTTCGAGGTAAACAAGGGCGATGCAATTCTGTTCTTAGTAAATCCGGAAGGCAACAACAGCTATGACGGAGGAAAACTGTCAATCACCATTGCATCCGCAAACGGGGATACAACGCTCAGCACGGTGAAGGAGGAAGGAACAACCCCGCCGGATACAGATGCTGCGGATAAGGAAGGCGCAGACCTGAAGGAGGAAGAAGGCACCAAAGAAGATGCTGAGGATATAGTTGCTTCGGAGATGAAAGGACTAGTGGTGGAAAGCGCAGAGGTGCTGAGAAGAGAGATAATGCAGGGAAAGAGTTAAAGAATTATTAGCTTGAATTATTCATGCAGTAGTTGTATGCCAGTGCATGCGAACCGTTTCCGGGTTCATGCACTGGCATACAACATATTTAGCTGGTTTAAGCGTCCGACATTATCTGCAAAAATGCGTAAACAGCAGATGGAGGCATACTTGAGAGGCGAATAGCCCGTTGCTGGTACATGTATTTTTGTAGTAGGAGGTAGAAAATGATCGGCAAAAAGAAATTGGGGAAAAGAGCAAAGAGGTGGATCGCATTTACGACTGCGCTTTTGATTCTGGTCGGCTCTCTGACAGTGGGAGAGATCCCAGTGTCAGCGAAAGAGCCTGACACCGGAGTCGCTGCAGTGGGTGCAGAGGGCACAGAAGGAGCCGCGGAGGGAGATATTCAGCCCGGAGAAGAGACAAAACCTGAGGGAGATACCCAGCCCGGGGAGGAGACAAGACCTGAGGGGGATACCCTGCCCGGAGAGGAGACAAAGCCCGAGGGAGAGATAAAGCCTGAGGAAGAGGCAAAGTCTGGGGAAGAGACAGCAGAAGGTCTGACCGCTTTCAAAGATGTCGGAGATAGGGGAATGCAGATCGACTATGGGAAAAAGACGATCTCTATGGATGTGCTCGAAGGAGATCACTTTGTGATGTATAATGGCCTGGAGTCTCCTGCCAATGCATTCCTGATGGAAGCCGATGTATCCTTTACAGACCATGCTAAAGAGGATGGTCACAAGTGTGCCGGACTGGTATTCGGCGCAGCTGTAGAAAACAATCCTTCAGAGAAATGGTACGCAGCCTATGTGGACACCAGAAACCCCAGAGAGGGAGATATGTTTCGGGTGTTTGAGGCTAATACAGGGACCCATTTTATAGACGAAAAGAATGAGGGGGATAGAGACAAAATTGACTTGGATAGCCCCTTGCATTTAAAACTGGAGATGCAGCCGGACGGCAATGTTGTGTATACATTCGGTAATAAAGGAGCTGAGGATACCTGTAGCATCTCGAAAAAGATCGTGGGGTGGACAGGCGGTTATGTAGGGCTTGTGACATGGGAATCAGGAGCAGTATTTTCTAACATAACATTTGAAGACCGATTGGTTACTTTGGGAGAAACGGTTGAAGGCCTGGACAACTGGAAAACGAATCTGGATAAGACACAGATCAGAAAAATAGGAGAAGGAAGTTGGACGGGCACAGAAAACGGTCTTTATGGGAATGCAGAAGGTAAGGGGGACTGCTTTTTACTTACCGAAGCAATAGGGAATAATTTTATCTACTCTACCGATGTGATTTTTGACGAAGGTGTGGGTGGCGCGGCAGCATTGATATTCCGCAGCAACAATGATATAGATACGAAAGAAAGTTATGCGGTAAATATTGATGCGGGCACCCATAAATGTAAATTTTGGAGATGGCAGAAAAATGATGCCCTACAGTTGATCGATGAGAAAGAAGTTGAGGCTACAGCAGATAGAAAGTATAACCTGGAAGTTGTGGCGGTTGATTCATGGATCCTATATTATGTAAATGATAAGTTGATAGCGAGTACGGGAGATTATACTTTGCAGCCGGGAAACAGGGGACAGAGTACGGTGATCAAAGAAGGGTATTTCGGTCTGCTGAACTGGAATAGCAAAGTGACATTCCAGAATACATATTATAAAGAGTTAGATGATTCCTATGATCCGCTCTTAAACGATATTGAGATTGAGGCAGCTTCCGGAACAGTGGAAGCAAGACCGCAGTTTATGCCTACTGAGCCGATTACGATTCAGTATGTGAAAAATGATGTATCTGCAGTGAAAGTTAATGTGGGAAAGAAGAGCGAACAGGCGGAAGTGAAGGTCATGGACAACAAAGGGAACGTCTATGATCCCGGAACTGAGATCCCGGTAAATCTGGGGATCAACTGGCTTACCATAACCAGTAAAGCGACTGGTAAAGTCAAGGATGCCGGCACTGATACTGATGTTGGCCTGGATGCAGTCCTGACCTATCGGGTTAATGTACACCGCCTGAAGCCGGATGATGTCTATTATAATGAACCATACAGGGGACAGTATCATTATTCTCTAAAAGAAGGCTGGGCTAATGATCCAAACGGAATGGTATATTACAAGGGAAAATATCATCTGTTTTAATCAGTACTATGACGGCAAGGCATGGGGCCCCATGCACTGGGGACACGCTGTAAGTACGGATCTTCTGCACTGGGAAGAAAAACCCATCGCACTGTATCCGGATGCCAACGGCGCCATGTTCTCAGGTTGTATCGTAGTGGATGAGAACAATACTTCCGGGTTATTTGACGACACAACAGGAGGTCTGGTGGCTCTGATCACGGCGGACGGAAACGGCCAGAGGATCAAGCTGGCTTACAGCACAGATGAAGGGACGACTTGGAAGAAAGTAGACGAGATCGCGGCTGACTGGACGGAGGATCCGCTACATAATGGGGCTTTCAGAGATCCCAAGGTATTCCGTTGGGAAAATAAATGGTTTATGGTCGTAGCGGGCGGTCCTCTGAGAATCTATTCTTCCGATAATCTTCGGGAGTGGAAGTGTGAGTCTGCCTATGCAAATCTGGAAACAGAGTGTCCTGATCTGTATCCAGTGCAGGACGAATGCGGTCAGGTTAAATGGGTGCTTTCCCGCGGCGGACGTTTTTATAAGATCGGGGATTTCAAGCAGGATGGCGGAAACTGGAAATTTATTCCGGATACAGAGTATGTGTCCGCTGACGGAGTTATGAATTTCGGGCGTGACTCCTATGCGGCGATGACCTATTACAAGCAGGATTTCGGGATAAGTGAGAATCCGACGATTCCCGAGATCGTGGAAATAAACTGGATGAACACCTGGGAGGATTACTGTAATCAGGTGGCAGAAAAGAATGGTTCGGATTTTAATGGTACTTTTAATCTGCAGCTGGAGGTGGGTGTGACAAAGGACGGTGGAAAATACTTGCTGACCCAGACACCGGTAAACGCATACGAAGAATTACAGGCTGTAGATAAGAAGTTAGAATTTACAAAGGCGAAGGTTGGAACAGGTAATACGTTGCTTCAGGGGTTTGCGGGAGATACTTATGAGATCGTTTCCCGTTTCTATCCGAAGGAAGGAACCCAAAAAGTCGGTTTCCGGCTGCGGGTCGGCGATGAGGAAGAAACACTGGTCGTATATGATCTGAAAACTAATAAGGTCAGTATAGACCGGAGCCGCTCAGGAATCATCATCAGCAATAAATTTGCCGAAGTGAATGAGCAACAGGCATCCCAAAATGCGGATGGCTCGGTAGATCTTCATATCTTTGTGGATAAGTCCAGCGTGGAGGTATTTTCGAAAGACTACACCGTAGCCGGTGCGAATCAGATCTTCCCGGCTCCTTTCAGCAGGGGTGCGTCTGTCCTGATTGAGGGAGAAGAGGCGGAGGCGGATATTACGATCTATCCGTTAGAAAGTATATGGATAGGTAAAGTGGTTGTATCTGGTCCGCAGACAATTGGTTCCACCATGTCTACGGTACAGAGAATTTGTAAAGGTGAAAATATCCAGTTGAAGGCATATGTCCTGCCCGTCGGTGTAAACCAGGATATCACATGGAGTGTGAAAGAGGGCAGTGACTTCGTGTCTGTGAGTCCGGACGGGACTGTGACCGGTAAAAAGCCGGGAACAGCAACTGTCGTTGCAGCAAGCAGCGAAGATCCTACAGTAAAGCTTGAATTCACCATTATGGTGAAGGGGGAAGAATTTAAGACAAATATTGAGTTTGTAAACCAGCACGGAAACTGGCACACAGAAGATAACGAACTTAAGGACGAAAACGAAGCAGACAACGATTTTTATATGTCGAAGGATCCTGTGAAAGGGGATTTTTCCATGAATCTGGATCTGAGCTTTACGAAGGGCGTACCCAATCTGTTTTTTGCTTCTAAATCAGAGAATCCTTTTGATGATAATGCCTATACGGTGCAGTTCGACAATGGCAGCCATACAGTACGGCTGTTCCGTTTCGGGCAAGATGGAAATACCGCCACCGGAGATATGGGACATGCGATCAATGACGGAAATTATCATCACGTAGAGATTGTAAAGAGCGGCAAAGCGCTGAAGGTATATGTGGACGATGCGGAGAGGAAAAATGCCCCCTGTCTGACATACGAATATCCGGAGGCAGCAGAATATTATTCAAAGGCACATATAGGAATTGGTCTGTGGGACGGCAGCATAAGCGTAATGAATCTGTATGTCACTGCGACTGTAGCGGAAGTATCGGAGGACTATAAGGTATATGTTGTGACGAATGTTGACGCGACCTTAGGGGGCGTAAGGAATCAGCTGCCGTCAGGATGGAGCTGGGCGGACGATACGGTAAGGCTTGCTTCCTTTACCGGCGTGAAGGAAAAGGATTTTGGGATAAAATATGAGAACCCGGTAACCGGAAAGATAAGTTATGAGACCGTGACGGTCGTATTCTCTACTGTTGACGGAATGGTGTTGAAAGATAGGGATGGAAACGACATTACCAAGCTGGCAGTTTCTTCCGGAGGCACTGCTGTACCGGCAAAAGAGGCAATATTGTCCTATACGGTGTCCGGCGAGACGAACAGCGAACGTTTGGCGGCTCTGAATTTGAAATATCAAATCGGCTTTGCGAATAACGCAAAAACTGACGTGGTAAAATATGAGGAGCTGGATCCGAGCACCGGTACGGTACAGCTGAGCGGGCTGAAAGCGGGCAATACGACCCTGCTTTTAAAGGCAGTAAGCGGCGAAACCACTGTTTATGAGAAGCAGTGGAAAGTAAGCGCAGTTGACAGTAGCAAAAAAGGTCTTGCTGATATCGATGTGGAGTTTTATAAAAAAGCAGCAGGCGGCAGTGGTGATGAAAAAATAACTGCGATATCCGGCGGAAGTGGCACAGAAAGCTCTGAACGCTATGAAATTACCGCTCCGGATACATCGGCTTATCTGCTCAATAAAACAGAAGGGGACGCTAAATTCACCTACATGTCAAGTGATATAAGTGTCATAAAAATAGGACAAGCGACAGCCGCAGAGCCTAAGAAAATACCGTTGACACTCGGCAGCGCCGGTACGGCAGTTCTTACGGTCACAGCGGATGATACGCTGAAAACGACGAAAGAATATATTATTCAGGTAACAAACGAGAAGGCGGATACGGAAGAAAGCAGAAATAGTATATCCATAAGCCGGAAAACTGTTACCATCAATAAGGCGCTTACTCTATCAGATGCGGTTATTGCGGTTTATAACGGTTTCTACGGAACGCTTAAGAGTGCTGAACTGCAGGATGCATCCGGCACGAAGCTGCAAGGGATATCCGCAGATATTATTACTGCAGAAGACGGTGGGAATACAAACGAGATTCGTTTATCTGTTCCCGAGAATTCTACATTTGGCGGAGGTAAGGCAAAGCTTAAAGTCACGATAGTGACGGAAAACAGCGTAGGACTGACAAAAATCTTTGATATTAATGTTAAAGTCGTGAACAAAGCGCCTTCTGTATCCGTCAAACAGCTTGACAAGGTAAATACTTTCTATCAGAACAAACCCGGGCGTTTCAGTATCGGTTCAGCGGATGGTCAGGTTACGGATGTAGATCTGACACCTGTAACAGAAGGTGGGTCCATGACGAAAGATACAGACTATACTTTCGACAGTGCTACGGGCGTGCTGACAATTAATAAAGTGCCGGAGAAGACAAAGAAACTGAATTTCAGCATTACGGTTGAAGGTTACAAAACGCCTGTGAAAAAGGACAATGTTGCCGTCTCGACAGAAACGGCAAACCTGAAGCTTAGTGCAACGAGCGGCAACGTTTATACGGACAGCAGCTCGTTGACATCAACAGTCAGACTGGTGGATAAGGTAACAGGGCAGCCTATAGATTTAAGCAATGTGACGGTAGAAATCACAAATGCGGACAATAAAAAGTATACCGGCAATACAAGCGGCGACAAGCTCATTATATCCGCAGAGGAAGCGCCCGCTTCCAAAAGTGATAAACTGACGCTGAAATTTACAAGCGATGAGTGGAACGAATCCAAAGAATTCGCGTTCACAGTGAAGCCGGCACAGTTGTCTAA
>CAMWMS010000095.1 GCA_947175435.1 uncultured Lachnospiraceae bacterium
ATGTGGAAACAGACGGCTGACGTGCTGTTTCAGACTGCACATGATAATATGAGGCGTAATAAGCCTGAGTTTCTGGTTCCGATGCAAAAGCTGATCGAGGAGACGACAGGGGTCAGGATTGAGGAGACGGAGGATGTGCAGCTGTATGTGTTGACCAATCGTGATAAGATGTACGGGGCATCTGCGATGCTTTATTCGGATAAAATAGGGGAACTGGCGGAGAAAATGCAGTCGGATCTGTTGATACTGCCCAGCTCTGTTCACGAGGTGCTGCTTTTGCCGGATGATAAAAATCAGCAGTACGGTTACTACCGCCGGATGGTGGAAGAAGTAAATACGACACAGGTGGAGCCGGAGGAGATCCTGTCATATCATTTGTACCGTTACAGCAGAAAAAAAGCGGAAATAGAGGAAATTATTGTTTAATTAATTAGTTTACTGGACAATGGTGCCGGCTTATGGTATGATAATCAAGATGTAACAAAATCGTAACAATTTTGTTCTGATAGCGGGCACCCGTAGTCTAATGGATAAAACGTAGGCCTCCGACGCCTTTGATGCAGGTTCGAGTCCTGTCGGGTGCATTGTACTTGTCTGCGGCAGTTTATATTGCCGCAGGCCAGAGATTAGGAAAGGTTGTTGTATATGAATACATCCAATAATAATATACCGGATTTTATCAAAGCCAAGCTGGAAGCTTTTAAGAATTGGCTGTTCAGATATTCCAAGATTATTATGCCTGTTATATTAGTGATCTGTGTAGCGGTCACTGTTACCATAGCGATCAATGCAAATAAGAGAAAACTCGCAGAAGAAGAAAGTACGGAAGCAACGGAAGATGTCGATATGTCGGATCTGACGATTGACGTACCGGAGGTGCCGCTTGTACAGGATGCCGTACCGGGGATTAATGAACTGTTTAACACGTATTACGAGGCAGTGGTGGAGGGTGATACCGATACCATGAGCGGGCTGATAGATCATCTGGACTCTATGGAGATACTTAAGGCGCAGGAGACGAGCAAGTATATCGAATCATATCCGACCGTGGAAGTCTATACGAAGGCCGGTCCCAAAGAAGGCACGTATATTGCGTATGTCTATACGGAAGTAAAATTCAATGATTATGACAAGTCGCTCCCGGGCATGCGCACATATTATGTATGTACCGATGAGAACGGAAATTTTTATCTCAACGAAGACGGCGAAGAAGACGAGAATGTGCTCAATTACATTCGGGAAGTAAATCTGCAGGACGATGTAATCGATCTGAATAATAAGGTTGCCGCGGCATATAATGACTTGGTTGCCGAAGATGAGACACTGGCGGATTTCATTCTGGATTTGAATACGGAGATCGATAAGAACGTCGGTGAGGCACTGGCACGCGCCGAAGGCAGCAACACGCCGGTAGCCGGGGAAGAACCTTCCGCAGAAGGAGATGCGTCTACCGAAGAGAAGCCGGAGACCGAAAAAGAGCCGGAGGAGCCTTCTATAGTTGTGACAAAAGTCAAAGCGACAGATGTCGTAAATATCAGGACATCGGACAGCGAGACTGCCGATAAGCTGGGAAAGGCTGCAGTGGGGGATGAGTTCACCCTGTTGGAAGAAAAAGGAAACGGATGGAGTAAGATCAGCTATGAAGGCAGAGAGGCTTACATCAAGAGCGAATACTTAGAGCCTTCCGAGACCAAACAGGCAGAAGCGGAGAAACCCGAAGAGACACAGGAAGAGTCGGAGCAGCAGACGCAGGCGAATAATGACGACGCAGAGACGACCGGAACGGTGACCGTGAAAGAGAATGTTCGTATTCGTGCGTCAGCCAGCGAGAGCGGCGAGAAGCTGGGAACTGCATATGTGGGTGAGAAACTGGAAGTGATCATGAAGCAGGCAGACGGCTGGACGAAGATCAAGTACAATGGCAGAACCGCATATGTAAAGTCGGATTATGTGGAGTAACGATTAAAGAAGTAAATATTGGCAAAGATAAAGAGTATGGGAGAAATCTCATACTCTTTTTATGCAAAGAAGGAGGGGAACAATTTGAAACATGATGATGCGAAAATATTATGGGAAGTGCAGAGAAATACGGAGATGGGGATGACGGCGATCGATACGATTCTCGATAAGATCGGGAATGATGATTTCTCTTTGCAGTTAGCCAGACAGTCGCTGCATTATTCCGAAATCCATAATAAGGCGCTGGATCAGATTCTGAGAGATGAGGGAGAAGTATATCGTGGCAGCCAGATTGCGGACATGATGTTAAAGGGGAGTATTCATGCCAACACGGCGTTTAATGTCAGCAGGGAACATTTGGCCGAAATGATGATACAAGGGAGTAGCAGAGGAATCACCAGCATGTGGAAGGCGATGAAGCATAACGGACTTGCGACGGATGAGACAGTGGAATTGGCGCAGGAGCTGGTAGATTTCGAGCAGAAAAATATAGAGAAATTGAAGGAGTTTCTGTAAAAATTAGTTTGATTTTGTATACATGTATTCTTGAATATAAGTATCATTGTACAATATGTTAAAAAACAGAACAAAAATTTCATGAAATTTTTACGCGTTAATATGCTAAATCGGGGTTGTAGATTTGACCGCCGCATACTATAATGATACGTGGAAATTGTTTATATACAAACTAATAAGGAGGACATGCACAATGTCATACGTTGATGAGGTTTATGAGTTAGTAGTGGCGAAGAATCCCGCACAGCCGGAATTCCATCAGGCAGTAAAAGAGGTTTTAGAGTCTCTTCGTGTAGTGATCGAAGCAGACGAGGAAGCATACAGAAAAGATGCTTTGTTAGAGAGATTGACAGTTCCGGAGAGAATCGTACAGTTCCGTGTTCCGTGGGTAGATGATAAGGGACAGGTTCAGGTGAACAACGGTTTCCGTGTACAGTTCAACAGTGCTATCGGACCGTATAAGGGAGGTCTTAGATTCCATCCTTCCGTAAATTTGGGTATTATCAAATTCCTTGGTTTCGAGCAGATCTTCAAGAATTCACTGACAGGTCTTCCCATCGGCGGCGGCAAGGGCGGTTCCGATTTTGATCCTAAGGGTAAATCAGACAGAGAAGTAATGGCATTCTGCCAGAGCTTTATGACTGAGCTTTGCAAGCATATCGGCGCGGATACGGATGTACCGGCAGGCGATATCGGTGTAGGCGGACGTGAGATCGGCTTCATGTTCGGTCAGTATAAGAGAATCCGTAACCTCTATGAAGGCGTTTTGACAGGTAAAGGTTTAACATACGGCGGTTCCCTTGCAAGAACCGAGGCAACAGGCTATGGTCTGTTATACTTAACAGAGGAAATGCTTAAATGTAACGGTAAGGATATCGCAGGCAAGACCATCGCAGTATCCGGTGCGGGTAACGTAGCGATCTATGCGATTCAGAAGGCTCAGCAGCTTGGCGCTAAGCCGGTTACGTGTTCTGATTCCACAGGCTGGATCTATGATCCCGAAGGTATTGACGTAGCGCTTCTGAAAGAGGTAAAAGAAGTAAAGCGTGCGCGTCTGACAGAGTATGCGGCAGCAAGACCGAGTGCAGAGTATCATGAGAAGAAAGCCGGAGAGCACGGTGTATGGACAGTGAAATGTGATATCGCACTTCCTTGTGCAACACAGAATGAACTTGATCTGGATGATGCAAAAGCACTCGTAGCTAACGGATGTTTCGCAGTAGCAGAGGGCGCTAACATGCCTACTACGCTGGAAGCTACCGAGTACTTCTTAGAGAATAAGGTGCTGTTCTGCCCCGGTAAGGCATCGAATGCAGGCGGTGTAGCTACTTCCGCACTGGAGATGAGCCAGAACTCCGAGAGACTGTCCTGGACATTCGAGGAAGTTGATTCCAAGCTGCAGGGAATTATGGTGAATATCTTCCATAGTCTGGATGAGGCATCCAAGAAGTACGGTATGGAAGGAAATTATGTAGCCGGTGCGAACATTGCGGGCTTCCTGAAGGTGGCTGAGGCTATGAAGGCACAGGGGATTGTGTAAAATTTTTTCAAAAAATAGGTGATAAAGAAAAGTCTCGGAAACGTTGAATTTCCGAGACTTTATTTTTTAAATAATTTAGGAGACAATCAATTCCTTGTATATTTTGTGTGTTTGGTATATACTGTTTTTCGTAAGATATTTTTTTGTTGTTACTTGGGTTACTGCAAAACAGCTTATCGTTTGGAATGGCGTCAGTCTGTGAAAAGGGATATTTTATTGATAAAGGGATAGTGAACAAAAGGATCGAAGCGGAAGGAAAGAAAAACAAAGAATGTTGAAAATAAATGCACGGAACAGAAAACGAATAATTACCTTATTGGTATGCTTTTTGCTCCTTTTACCGAGCTTTGTGACAAATGCGACGGAGCAGGAGAATAACAGGACGGTGAGAGCGGGCGTTTTTTATTTTGACGGCTACCACATGGAAGATGAGGAAGGTGATCTTACAGGATACGGTGTGGAATTTCTGAACCTTGTTTCCCAATATTCACACCTGAACTTTGTATTCAGCGGATATGACAAGTCTTGGGAAGATATGCTTGTCATGCTGGATAACGGTGAGATTGATGTGGTGACGTCTGCAAGGAAAACGCCAGAGCGGCAGGAAAAATACGCTTTCTCACTTCCGATTGGAAGAAACAGCACAATTCTATCCATCCGCGCATATAACACCAGTCTGCTCTCCGGCAATTATGCCACCTATGACGGTATGAAAGTGGGAGTTGTGCCTGGAAGCAGCCAGAATCAGAGCCTTGCTGAATTCGCAGAGGAGAACGGGTTCTCTTATGAGGCAGTGGAGTATGCGGATGCCGGTCAGCTTACGGAGGCTTTACAAAACGGCGAGATTGACGCTATTCTCTCCAGTAATCTGCGAAGGGCGGAACATGAAAAAACGCTGGATGTGATTGAAACGGATTATTTCTACGCTATTGTCAGAAAAGATGATAGGGATCTGCTTGCCGAAATCAATTATGCCATTGACCAGATGAATATCAATGAGGGGGATTGGTCAAATATTCTGTTTTATGAATATTATGGAAATACCCACGCCTCCGGGTTTTCGTTTAACGACAGGGAGCTTGACTATATTCAGGATGTAGTGTCCGGAAAGAAAAAGATTACCGTTACTTCCATGGGTGACAGAAAACCCTATTCCTATGTGGAAGACGGTGAATTAAAGGGGATTCTGCCAGAATATTTTGCAGGACTCATGGAGCTTGCCGGCCTGCCTTATGAAATTGTGGTTCCGGAAGACCGGGCGGATTACTACAATCTTGCGCTCAACAACAGTGTGGATGTAGTCATTGACTGGCGGCAGTTCCAGGGAAAGATGGAGCACCATCAAAGCAGCGGATTTTATACTTCTGCCTACATGAATACAGGTATGGCGCGGGTGACCAGAAAAGATTTCGACGGTGAAATTTCCACTGTGGCTGTTGCGGATGTGCAGGGCGACATGCCCATTGAGAAAGATCTGATAGGAGAAGCACGGGTTCTGAGCTATCCGAACAGGGAAAGCGCTTTGGAAGCTGTTCTTGCCGGAGATGCGGATGCCACATATGTTTATACTTATACGGCACAGTCATTTGTAAACAGCGATCCTACGGATTCGTTGCAATACAGTATAGTTGATTCCATGCGTTTTGACTTCAAAATGTATGTCAGAAACAGCTGCGACCATGAGCTGATTACTATACTGAACAAATGCATCCACGAGATGCCGGATGATTCCATGAACAACATCATCACAAAGTATACTGCGAGCATGCCCGGAAATGTGACGTTTGGTCAGTATATGAAGGCTCATCCGGGGATAATGGCGCTTGCTGTACTGCTGTTCGCTGCGGGCACTGCGGTAACGATAACCTTCTGGCTGCGTTCGCGGTGGAGAAAAAAGATACTTGATACCACCGAACGCGCAAATCGGGAACTGGAAGAGCAGCTTGCTATTGTCAATACTCTGAGCCGCGACTATCTGGATGTCTATGCGGTTAATGCTCGGAGCGGGGCTGCCAGAATTATCAAAATGACCGGCTCTGACGCTGCCGGATTGGAACAGGATTGCCATAAAGAATTTCCCTACGCCGAGATTATTCATCATTATATCAGCGATTGCGTTTTTTCTGATGACAGGCAGTATATGACAGAGGCTCTTGCGCTGGAGCGAATCGTGGAAAATTTGAATTCCGGCGCGGAATATTCCGGGACCTACCGGGTGTTGGCCGGCGATGCAATACATATTTACCAGTTCACTTGTCTGCCCTACCTGACGGAGGACGGAAGCGGCGGGAACAGAGCTGACTTTTTCCTTGCCGGATTCCGGAATATCGATGAGATTGTCCGCAAGGAACAGGAACAGAATGCAATTTTAGAGGAAGCTCTTGCGGAGGCACAGCATGCGAACATCGCTAAGACTACATTCCTGAACAATATGTCCCATGATATCCGGACGCCAATGAATGCGATTATCGGTTTTACATCTTTGGCGGTTACCCATATTGAAAATCAGGAGCAGGTAAAAAGTTATCTCGGGAAAATTCTTACATCCGGCAAGCATCTGCTGAGCCTGATTAACGATATATTGGATATGAGCCGCATTGAGAGCGGCAAGGTCAAGATCGAAGAGAACGAGACGAGTCTCCCGGAGATCCTGCATGATCTGAAAACCATTGTACAATCGGACGTCAAATCAAAGCAGCTCTCGTGCTATATGGATACGCTGGATGTTACAAACGAGACGATTATCTGTGACAAACTTCGCCTGAATCAGGTGTTGCTGAATATCCTCGGCAATTCCATGAAATACACGAAACCTGGCGGAAGTGTCAGCGTCCGCATTATTCAGACGGATGACGCGCCGGAGGGATACGCTTCGTATCAGTTCCGGATTAAGGATACCGGTATCGGTATGAGCAAAGAATTTCTGGCACACCTGTTTGAACCTTTCGAGCGGGAACAGACCTCTACTGTCAGCGGTATTCAGGGGACAGGACTGGGACTTGCCATTACCAAAAATATTGTTGACTTGATGAATGGAACGATTACCGTGACCAGCGAGGAAGGGAAGGGCTCAGAGTTTGTTGTTTCCTTCCGGTTCCGTGTCAAAGGCGATAACGATGATATGGAATACATGGAACATCTTAAAGATCTTCGTGCGCTGGTCGTGGATGATGATGCCCTTACCTGCACCAGCGTGAGTAAAATGTTCTCCTCCATTGGTATGCGGGCTGACTGGACAACGCGGGGAGAGGAGGCTGTCATCCGGGCAGAATTTGCTTTGGAACAAAATGACCCTTTCAGCGTGATTCTGATTGACTGGCTGATTCCGGACCTTAACGGTGTCGAGACGGCCAGACGGTTGCGCAGAATCATTGGGGATGAGGCAATCATTATTATCCTTACGGCATATGACTGGGCCGATATTGAGGAGGAAGCAAAAGCGGCGGGCGTCACGGCGTTCTGTTCCAAACCGCTGTTTATGTCAGAGCTTAAGGAGATTCTGACGGCACCGTACAGGGAGACGGAGGAAATTGAGGAAGAGGATATGCCTGGGCAATTTCTTTCCGGTAAAAAGATTCTTTTGGTAGAAGATAATGAGTTGAACCAAGAAATTGCTAAAACGGTTCTGGAGGAAGTCGGCCTGATTATTGATACGGCGGATGACGGAACAGAGGCTGTCGAGAAGATGAAGACGGCGCAGGCAGGAACCTATGATTTGATTCTGATGGATATTCAAATGCCGGTGATGGACGGCTATGAGGCTTCCCGGACGATCCGTGCACTTGATGACCCTGCCAAGGCGAATATCCCGATTGTGGCAATGACTGCCAACGCTTTTGAGGAAGATCGGCAGCGCGCCTTTGACGCAGGCATGAATGACCATGTGGCAAAGCCGATTGACATTCCGAAGTTGATGGAAACTTTACAGAACATTTTAGTAGATTCATAGAAATTGCCATTTGGTCTTACGACAAGAAAAGATGTAGATTTGGGGGAAGAATGATTTTTTTCTAATAGTGTAATATTGTAAGAAGGCTGTCCAAGCGGGCAGCTTTTTTAATTCTATGGGAAATTGCTCGCTTATGCATGGGTTTGTGAAGCAAATCTCGCAACCCAGCAAAGTACAAAGTTTTTTTGATTTTACCGCACATTTCCCATGCCCGATCCGTTATACATTATGAGAGGAGGTTTACGGCATGTCCATAGATGTGGAAGAACAATATGATAAAATCTATCGCTATTGCTATTTCAAACTGCATAACCGGCAGACAGCCGAGGACATTACGCAGGAAACTTTCCTCCGCTATTTTCAAAGATACGATCATGTTATAGGCGGGGAAGCATTGAAATGTTTGTATACGATTGCAAGGAATCTCTGTATTGACGAGTATCGAAGGCGCACAGGGGAGAGAATGTTGGAATATGTGTGCGGAGACTTTGTGCGAAACGATTTGAGGAAAGAAAAATGTGTGCGGGATGATTTGCTGCGAAGCGGTTGCTCGCGAGACGAATTGTTTCGGGAGAATCAGGAAGAAAAGATTATTACAACCCTCACGGTTCGGACAGTACTGTCTGAACTTCAGGAAGACGAGCAAGAGCTTCTTCTGCTCCGCTATGTCAACGAAGTGCCTGTTTCCGCCATCGGTCGAATGCTTGGAATATCCAGATTTGCGGTACACCGAAGACTGGCTGCTGTGCGGAAGAAGTTTAAAGATATTCTGGAAAAAAAGGGAGGAATTTAGATGAGACGGGAGTTGAAAGCACAGTTAAGAAGCATATACGAGGCGCCGCCTCCACAGCATAAAAAGGAGTTTTTGCATAAATGGAATCAGCCGCGGATGCATATCGGAGAATTTCTTTTCTCACAGGTATGTTATATTCGCAAATGGATCTGGGGGATTTCGGCCGTGGGCTTTATGGTTCCAGTATTCGGAATCGTAGTGGCTTACAGAAATCTTGTGTGGATGATCTCAGCGCTCACGCCGCTTCTGGCGGTCACCGTCATTTCGGAGTGCGGCAGATCGGAGAATTATGAGATGGCGGAACTGGAGATGGTCACACGGTTTTCCTTAAGGAGCGTTTTATTTGCCAGACTGTGGATTCTTGGTGCAGAGAATGCGCTGCTTCTGTGTCTGATGTGGGCAGCGGGAATTTGGAACGGAGAGGGTGAGCCATTTCAGACGGGCGTGTGCATTTTAATACCGTATTTGCTGACCGCACTGATTGGATTGTGTATTATGCGCAGGTTTAGAGAGCGGGAAGCAATGTATTTCTGTACGGGTATTGCCGCCGCGATCGGGTCTTTCGTATTCCTTTCGAGAGATATGCTTACAAGGATTTACCGGGGGTATGATCCCATATGGTGGGGGTGCATCATGCTGCTTCTTAGCGATGGAGTCATCAGGCAGTATAGAAACATAATAGCAGAAACGGAGGAAATTGTATGAAACTTACGATAGACCGTGTGTCAAAGCAGTATAAAAATCTCATTGCAGTAGACCGGATATCGGTGAATCTTGAAAAAGGCGTATACGGACTGCTGGGCGCCAACGGGGCGGGTAAAACGACGCTTATGCGGATGATTTGCGGCATCTTAAAGCCTACCGGCGGGACGATCTCATATGACGGCATTGATGTGAGTGAAGAGGCGTACCGCGCGATTCTCGGATATCTTCCACAGGATTTCGGGTATTATCCAGAATTTAGCGCAGCGGACTTTCTGCTGTATCTGGCTGCATTAAAAGGGATTCCCAAGGCGCAGGCAAAGCGGAAGG
Organism: uncultured Lachnospiraceae bacterium; assembly: GCA_947175435.1. Lineage (GTDB taxonomy): Bacteria > Bacillota > Clostridia > Lachnospirales > Lachnospiraceae > UBA3282. The sequence continues at coordinate 9,790 of CAMWMS010000095.1, forward strand.
CGGAGGAACTTTTGGAATTGGTGTCTTTGCAGGATGTGAGGCATAAGAAAGTAAAGACATTTTCGGGAGGTATGAAGCAGAGACTGGGGATTGCACAGGCACTGCTCAATGAGCCGAAGCTGCTCGTTCTGGATGAGCCGACTGCCGGATTGGACCCGAAGGAGCGGGTGCGTTTCAGGGAGCTGATCGAAAATCTTGGTAAAGAAAGCATTGTGCTATTGTCCACGCATATCGTTTCGGATATCGAACATATTGCAGACGAAATACTGATGATGAGAGAGGGGCAGTTGATTTATCACGGAAAGTGGGATGGCAGGAAGGGTGATTTGGAGCAATTTTATTTGCAGCAGAATGCCTGACGAGTGTGCAGAGAGGAGAATCAGAACATGAAAATATTTATGACATTGTATCAATATGAACTGAAAAAGATTCTTAACCGAAAGCTGGTATGGATTGCCTTACTTATTTGCGTTGGCTGTATTGCCATTGCAAAAGTGGCGAACCTATCCGGAAATTATTATGTGGATGGTGAAGTTGTTGATACCCATTATCATATGTTTCAGGTTGACAGTGCATATAGCAGAGCATTGTCTGGCAGGGTAGTGGGGCAGGAACTGCTGGAGGAAGTGATGGAGGCGTACGGCAAAATCCCAATTACGGAAGGGCGATATAGTGTGACGGAGGAATATCAGCAATATGCACGTCCATATAGCGAGATTTTTAATTTGGTGTGGGATTGGAGGAGGAGTAATCCGTTGTATGACGGTTGGAATGCGGATGAAAAGGACCTTTATGACGCACGGACAAGCTGGCAGGAGGAGACGTGGACATCATTGTTTTTATCAGAAACGGAAAAGGAATTCTGGCAGGAAAAGGAGGCACAGATTGATAAGCCTTTCACATACTTTTATCATGATGGATATGGTGTTATACTAAAAGACTTTGAGACCGTTGGCATATTGATGCTTTTGCTTACGGCGGTTTGTCTGTCGGGAGTGTTTCCCGACGAACATGTGCGAAGAACGGATCAGATGATTTTATCCAGTGCAAAAGGGAAATATATGGTATATTGGGCTAAATTATCGGCGGGAATCAGTGTGTCATTCATTTGTGCAGCGGTGATGGGAGCTGTCGCGGTAACAGCGGCGCTGGTAATCTATGGGGCTGAAGGATTCCGGACAACAGTACAGATGTATCGTAGTCTGGACGACTATTCGTATCCGTTAAGCATCGGACAGGCATGTATCATTGCCTACGGTATTTTCCTGTTGACAGCGGTTCTTATGAGTGTGCTTGTCATGGTGTGGTCGGAGATATTACGAGGCAGCATTGCAACACTGGCGCTTTCCACGGGAGTAATTATAGCCGGCCCGATGATCAGGATTCCGAACCAATACAGACTCGCGGCACAGATTTGGCAGAGCTTGCCCATGAGTTTCCTATCCCGCAGCGGGTTGTTCAGTCAACGGCTTGTTGTGGTCGGCGGGCATTGCTTTACGGTGTGGCAGGTTGTTCCGATTCTTTATGTGCTTTGCGGCGCCGCAGTGGCAGTGGGCGGACTTAGGATTTACAGGCGGTATCAGGTGTCGGGGAGATAAATCCCGTTATTATACAGAGCCGGCTCTTTGGGGAGCCGGTTCCTTTGCGTTCAAAGATTGCAAATTCTAATGCTTT
>CAMWMS010000096.1 GCA_947175435.1 uncultured Lachnospiraceae bacterium
AGATTTGATTCATGCCGGTGTGAATGAGATGATAGCGGTTTCGGGAAAAATTCGCGGAAATATTGCGACCAGACATGTGAGGGGCTTAAGTATTACGTCCTTTGAGGTGGAATGTGTGGGCGGCGGAACCCTGCATATGACTTATTTTAACATGCCTTATCTGAAAAATAGTCTGAAACGGGATGTATTATATATATTCCGTGGAATTTTGCAGCAAAGAGGCAGCCGATATGTGATGGAGCAGGCAAGGATGTATAAACCGGAGGAGTATGGGAAGATGGCATTCCATATGCTTCCGCGTTATTCGACCACCAAAGGATTAAGCAATAATGCAGTCACAAAAGCCATGAGGCAGGCGATTACGGCAGTGAATCTGTCTGATGATTATCTGCCGGAACATATCCGTGAGGAAGAAGGGCTCTATAGTTTAGAGGATTCAGTGAGGCAAATGCATTTTCCGGAGAGCAGGGAAACGCTGGTGAAAGCCAGAGAACGGCTTGTATTTGATGAATTTTTGCTTTTTATTCTCATGATCCGCAGGATGCGGGACAGCAACGAAGAAATCAGCAATCAATATCCGATGATTGATGTTGCACAGACAAAACGGTTGATCGAGGCGCTTCCTTACAGCCTAACAAAGGCACAACATAAGGTGTGGGCGGAAATACAGAATGATCTGACTTCGGAGCATACGATGAACCGGTTGATTCAGGGGGACGTGGGATCAGGTAAGACAATTCTGGCTTTTTTGGCACTTATTATGTGTGTGGCAAACGGGTATCAGGGAGCGATGATGGCGCCCACGGAAGTGCTTGCCTCGCAGCATTATGAGACGCTGATACAGATGCAGAAGAAATACAAGCTGCCGATTCATCCCGTGTTATTGACCGGTTCCACATCGGCGAAAGACAGGAAATCTATTTATGCGCAGATCGAGAGCGGTGAGGCCAATATTATTCTGGGAACTCATGCGCTGATTCAAGATAAGGTGATTTACCGCAATCTGGCGCTGGTGATTACCGATGAGCAGCATCGGTTTGGCGTAAGACAGCGGGAAAGTCTGGCACAGAAAGGCAATACGGTGCATGTACTGGTTATGAGTGCGACACCGATTCCGCGGACGCTGGCGATCATTCTCTACGGCGATCTGCATATTTCTGTGTTGGATGAGTTGCCCGCAAATCGTCTGCCTATTAAGAATTGTGTGGTAAACACATCTTATCGGGAAACTGCATACCGATTTATCGAGAAAGAAGTGTCTGCCGGACATCAGGTCTATGTGATCTGCCCCATGGTGGATGAGGGTGAGGCGGAAGAATTGGAAAATGTCGTCTCCTATACGGCTAAATTAAAAGGTACGATGAACCCGTCCATCCAAATTGCCGCCCTCCACGGCAGGATGAAGGCGGCGGAGAAGAAGCGGATCATGGAAGCCTTCGCTGCACGACGGATTGATGTATTGGTATCTACCACCGTAATTGAGGTAGGGATCAATGTGCCGAATGCTACGGTGATGATGGTGGAAAATGCAGAACGCTTCGGTCTAGCGCAGCTTCATCAGCTTCGCGGACGTGTGGGGAGGGGAGACGAACAATCTTACTGTATCTTTGTGAGCGGATCGCAGAAACCCGAAACCATGGCAAGACTTAAGATATTAAATGAGTCCAATGACGGATTCTATATCGCATCGCAGGACTTGAAACTTCGGGGTCCGGGAGATCTTTTCGGTATCAGACAGAGCGGAGATATTCACTTTGCCCTGGGTGATATCTATCAGGATGCCGGGATATTGCAGCGTGCCAGCGATATGGCGGACAGGCTCCTGTCCGAAGAGGCATTTTTTACAGATGTACGGTATGCTTTACTGCGGGAGCGGCTGGAACATGCCGCAATAAATGAGGTTGACTTTAGAACTATCTAAAAGTAATATGGTTAAGGGAGATATGATCTGTTCCCTGATGAATCGGAAATGGAGAGGATAGCAGCTATGGCACAGAAAATCGCGATCGTTACGGACAGTAACAGTGGAATCACGCAGGCACAGGCTAAGGAGTTGGGCATTTATGTGCTGCCTATGCCTTTTATGATCAATAACGAAACATATTATGAAGACATCACATTGACACAGGAGGAATTCTATCGTCGTCTGGCGGAAGGCGCAGAAGTGATCACAAGTCAGCCGACACCGGAGTCTGTCATGAATCTGTGGGATGAACTGCTGCAGGATTATGACGAGATCGTCCATATTCCCATGTCAAGCGGTCTAAGCGGTTCTTGTCAGAGTGCGATTATGCTTGCACAGGACTATGAGGGAAAAGTGGAAGTGGTAAACAACCAGCGGATATCCGTTACCCAGAGACAATCCGCATTGGATGCGCTGCAGTTGGCAAAGCAGGGTATGAATGCCCGGCAGATTAAAGACTTTCTGGAACAGGACAAATTCAATTCCAGTATCTATATTATGCTTGACACGCTGTATTATCTGAAAAAAGGCGGAAGAATCACGCCGGCTGCTGCAGCGCTGGGTACAATTCTTAGATTAAAACCGGTATTACAGATACAGGGTGATAAACTGGATGCGTTTGCCAAGGCAAGAACAGTTTCCCAAGGGAAGTCCATCATGATCAATGCGATCCGCAGCGATATGGAGAAGCGTTTCGGCGGTGCCACGCCGGATAATATCTGGCTGGAGATCGCTTATTCTTATGATCGAGAGGCAGCATTGCAGCTCAAAGAGGAAGTGCAGGCCCAGTTCCCCGGTTTTGAAATACATGTGGACCCGTTGTCCTTAAGCGTTTCCTGTCATATCGGTCCGGGTTCACTTGCAGTCGCCTGCTGTAAGAAGATAAAATGACAGAGAGAAAAGAACATGGCAGATCATAATATAATGCAGTATACATCTACAAATGACGAGCAGGAATCAGCTCTGCAGAATAAGTACATGGACGAGGCGGCATCCTATGTGGACGCACTGTCGAAGCAGCTTGGCCGGAAACCGCTGTGCTGTGTGACTACCTTCGGGTGCCAGATGAACGCCAGAGATTCCGAGAAACTGCTGGGTATCCTGACGCGGATCGGTTATCTGCCTACTGAAAAAGAAGAAGAAGCCGATTTCGTTATATACAATACCTGTACTGTTCGGGATAATGCCAATCAGCGGGTTTACGGCCGACTGGGGTTCCTGAACAGTCTGAAACGTAAGAAACCTCATCTTAAGATCGCATTGTGCGGCTGTATGATGCAGGAGAAGAGCGTAATTGAGAAAATCCGGCAAAGTTACCGGTTCGTGGATCTGATCTTCGGAACCCATAATATCTTCAAGTTTGCACAGCTTCTGGTGACAATGTTTGAAAATCAGGAGATGATCATCGATATCTGGCAGGAGACAGATCAGATCGTCGAAGAACTGCCGGTCAGTCGTAAATATCCTTATAAGTCGGGAATCAATATTATGTTCGGGTGTAATAATTTCTGCAGTTACTGTATCGTGCCCTATGTGAGAGGGCGGGAGCGCAGCAGAGACCCGAAAGAAATTATAAGAGAGATAGAACGTTTGGTTGCGGATGGCGTAGTGGAGGTTATGCTGTTAGGACAGAACGTCAATTCTTATGGAAAGAATCTGAAAGAACCGAGTACTTTTGCGCAGCTTTTGCGGGAAGTAGAACAGATTGACGGGCTGAAACGAATCCGGTTCATGACATCACACCCGAAAGATCTCTCCGACGAACTGATCGATGTGATGAAACATTCCACGAAGATATGCCGACATCTGCACCTGCCGGTTCAGGCAGGATCGGACCGGATACTACAGGCGATGAACAGACGCTACACGAAAGAACAGTATCTATCGCTTGTGGATAAGATTAAAACGGCCATGCCGGATATTGCCATTACCACAGATATTATTGTCGGTTTCCCCGGGGAAACATTAGAGGATGTGGAAGAAACTATTGATGTTGTACGCAAAGTACAGTATGATAACGCATTTACTTTTATCTATTCCAAGCGGACGGGCACGCCGGCCGCGGCGATGGAAAACCAGGTTCCGGAGGAAATTGTCAGGGAAGGCTTCGACAAACTCTTAAAAGTTGTGCAGGACACTGCGAGGGAGCGGGCGGCACTTTTACAGGGGAAAATTATGGAGGCGCTGGTGGAAGAGGTGAATGAGCAGGATGACTCCCTGTTGACCGGTCGGCTTTCCAATAATATGCTGGTTCATTTCCCGGCAGGCAATATACAGATCGGGCAGCTTGTTATGGTGTCCCTTGATACCTGCCATGGGTTCTATTATACGGGACATGTAGTCGATGAATACAATAAATAAAAGAAAGACGGTTAAAGATAAATGGCAGAACTAACCCCCATGATGCAACAGTATCTGGAAACCAAAAAAGAATATCAGGATTGCATTCTTTTATATCGTTTGGGAGATTTCTATGAAATGTTTTACGAGGATGCGCTTCTGGCCTCCAAAGAACTGGAAATTACGCTGACGGGCAAGAGCTGCGGACAGGAGGAACGGGCGCCTATGTGCGGCGTACCTCATCATGCACTGGAAGGATATCTGAGCAAACTGGTATCTAAGGGGCATAAAGTCGCGATCTGCGAACAGATGGAGGACCCGAAACTTACCAAGGGAATCGTTAAGCGGGAAGTCGTGCGTATCGTGACGCCGGGAACAAATCTGAATCTGCAGGCCATAGAGGAATCACGCAATAACTATCTTATCTGTGTTGCTTATTTACCCGGAAAAACAGGTATATCTGTAGCGGATGTCACCACCGGAGATTATTATCTGACAGAAGTGGAGGATATTCGTAAACTGCAGGATGAGATCAATAAATATGAACCTTCCGAGATCGTCTGCAATGAGCAGTTTCTTGTCAGCGGCTATGAGATCGATGATCTTAAGGACCGTATGGGTGTTACAGTCTATTCTTTGCAATCCCACTATTTTGATGAGGATAATTGTCGTAAGATATTAATGAAACACTTCCGTGTTAACACGCTCTCCGGGCTGGGTATAGAGGACTTTCCGACGGGTCTGATCGCTGCGGGAGCGCTTTTACAATATTTATATGAGACACAGAAGACATCTCTTGCGCATTTTACGCACCTATATCCTTATCTTACGAATAAGTACATGCTGTTAGACAGTTCAACGAGACGTAATTTGGAATTGACCGAGACCCTTCGAGAGAAGCAGAAGAAAGGATCGCTGCTTGGAGTTCTCGATCGGACCAAAACCGCCATGGGCGGCCGGCTGCTGCGCAAATATATCGAGCAGCCGTTGATCGACAAGACTAAAATGGAGCAGAGACTTGATGCGGTAGAGGCGTTTAGTCAAAAAAGCGTGGACAGAGATGAACTGCGGGAGTATCTGAATACGATATACGATCTGGAACGGCTTCTTGGTAAGGTGAGCTATAAAACAGCAAATCCTCGTGACCTGATCGCTTTTCGCAATTCACTTGCCATGCTGCCATCTATTAAGACAGTGCTGGGTGATCTTGATGCGGCTCTTTTACAGGACATTAATGACCATATAGATTCTTTGGAGGATATCTACCATCTGATAGATGATTCGATTATAGAGGAACCGCCTATCTCGATCAGAGACGGCGGCATGATCAAAGAAGGGTTCAGCGATACCATAGATTCACTTCGCAGCGCCAAGACAGACGGCAAGAACTGGCTTGCCGAGCTGGAAGAAGCGGACAGGGAGCGCACGGGAATTAAGAATCTGCGCATCAAATATAATAAGGTATTCGGCTATTATTTCGAGGTGACCAACTCCTATAAAGATCTTGTTCCGGAGGATTACATCCGCAAGCAGACCCTGGCCAATGCGGAGCGTTACACCACGCCCCGTCTGAAGGAGCTGGAAGACTCCATTCTCAATGCGGAGGATAAGCTGTCTTCTTTGGAATATGATCTGTTCTGTGAAATCAGAGAGGCCATTGCCGCTGAGATGGAGCGCATTCAGAGGACGGCAAGAGCGATCGCGAAGCTGGATGTATTTTCTTCGCTGTCCTATGTAGCCGAGCGCAATCAATACATACGTCCTTCTCTCAACGAAAAGGGAATCATTGATATCAAAGGCGGCAGGCATCCCGTAGTGGAACAGATGATTGACCATGATATGTTTATTGAGAATGACACTTATCTGGATAACCGGAAACACTGTATCGCGGTGATTACGGGACCGAATATGGCGGGCAAGTCCACCTATATGCGTCAGACTGCCCTGATTGTCCTTTTAGCCCAGATCGGTTCTTTCGTACCGGCCAGAAAAGCGGACATCGGCATCGTGGACCGCATCTTTACCCGTGTGGGGGCTTCCGATGATCTTTCCAGCGGTCAGTCTACCTTTATGGTGGAGATGAATGAGGTCGCTAATATCCTGCGAAACGCCACTGTCAACAGCCTGTTGGTGTTAGACGAGATCGGCAGGGGCACATCCACCTTCGACGGACTGAGTATTGCGTGGGCAGTCATCGAGCATATCAGCAACCGTAAGATTCTGGGGGCGAAGACTCTGTTCGCGACCCATTATCATGAGCTGACGGAACTGGAAGACAAGATGGATAATGTGAATAATTACTGCATTGCCGTTAAAGAAAAGGGCGATGATATCGTGTTTCTTCGCAAGATTATCAAGGGCGGCGCGGATAAAAGCTACGGTATACAGGTAGCGAAGCTGGCCGGTGTGCCGGATATGGTAATCGACCGTGCAAAAGAGATCGTGGAACAATTAAGCGACAACGATATTATTGAGAAGGTTCAGAATATTGAGGTCAATATCAAGAGCGAGAAACGCAAACCTGTGAAGTACGATGAAGTTGATCTGGAGCAGATGTCACTTTTTGACACGGTGAAGGATGAGGATATCATTAAGGAACTGCAGGAGATCGATGTGGGACATCTGACGCCTGTTGATGCGCTTAATACCTTATATCGTCTGCAAAATAAGCTGAAAAACCGATGGTAAAAAAAGTTAATCGCGTTGCGATTAACTTTGCGAGATTTGCTTGCTTGCGCTTCGCAAACTCGTACTAGACCAAGGGATTTGCTTTGCGAGATTTGCTCGCTCGCGCTTCGTGAACTCGGATTAAACAAAGGAAGAGTGAGAATGTATGGCTCTTATTAATATATTAGATCATCAGACAATCGATAAAATCGCTGCCGGTGAGGTGGTAGAACGTCCGGCCAGCGTGGTCAAGGAGCTTGTGGAGAATGCTATAGATGCAGGCGCGAGTGCCGTTACCGTAGAGATCAAGGACGGCGGGACTTCGCTGATCCGTGTCACGGATAACGGAGGCGGTATTGAGAAATCGCAGATACATAATGCTTTTCTGCGTCATGCTACCAGTAAAATTACTTCCGCGGACGATTTGACCAAGTTGGTCAGCCTGGGATTCCGGGGAGAGGCACTGGCCAGTATCGCAGCGGTTGCCATGGTAGAACTGATCTCCAAGACGCCGCAGGAGTTGACTGGTATTCGTTATGTGATTGAGGGCGGTATGGAGAAAGAGCAGGAGGAGATCGGCGCACCGGAGGGAACGACCGTGCTTGTGAGGAATCTTTTCTACAATACGCCTCCACGCAGGAAATTCCTGAAACAACCTCAGACAGAGGGCTCCTATGTAGCGGATTTAATGGAACACTTGGCTATGTCTAACCCCGACATTTCCTTTAAATTCATTATAAACGGGCAGAGCAGATTCTACACGGCCGGCAATCATGAACTGCAGGAGATTATTTATCGGATCTACGGTAAGGAGATCGCGGCGCAGCTTGTTCCGTTTCATTACGAGGACAAGGGGATTATAATTGACGGACTTCTGGGCAAACCGGTGATAAACCGTTCCAACCGCAATTATGAGATTTTCTATGTCAATGGCAGATATATTAAGAGCACACTGATCAGCAAGGCCATCGAGGAAGGGTATCGGGAATACCTTATGCAGCATAAGTTTCCGTTCTGTGTTCTGCATTTTACGATTGATACGGATCGAATCGATGTAAATGTACATCCTACCAAGATGGAGATCCGCATCGCAGACGGCCCTGCGTTCTACGATACGGTGATGCGTGCGATTCACGAGGCGCTTCATGAGACGGAGATGATCCCGCAGGTATCTCTTGCCGATAGAAAAGAAGAGCGAGAGGAAAAAACAAACCGGACAACAGAGCATAAGAAAGTATCTGTGCCTGAGCCTTTTGAAAAGCGTAGGATCGCGGAGACAGCCTCTTGTCCGGTGAAATCGGATGCCATTGCGAGGATCTATCAGAAAAATCAGTCAAACCGCAGTCAACCGGATTCTGATCGTGTACGTGAAACAGCAGACTATCATGTAACAGCTAAAGCTACCGTAAAAGATATAATGACGCAAAAGCCCGTACAGATGGAGCTTTTCGATGATAAGATTCTGTCCGAACAGGCGAGAGTTCATTTCGAGATTATCGGGCAGTTGTTTGACACTTACTGGCTGATTGCTTATGAGGACAAGCTTCTCATTGTGGATCAGCATGCGGCACATGAAAAAGTAAAATACGAGCGGTTCATGAAACGGTTTCGCGAGCATGATATCGCTTCACAGACGATCAATCCGCCCATCGTGTTGACCATGAACGGCAAAGAGCGGGAATGCTATTTAAAACACGCGGAGGATTTCGAGGCATTAGGCTTTATGATTGAGGAATTCGGCGGCAATGATTATGCGATCCGCGGGGTCCCGTTAGATTTGTACGGATATGAAGAGAAAGAGTTTTTTCGGGAAATACTGGACGAACTGGCGGATGAGTCCGTGACAGGTACTCCCGAGAGCATCCGCATTCGCATTGCAACTATGGCGTGCAAAGCGGCCGTTAAGGGCAATATGCACATGAACCGAGAAGAAGCTGAGCAACTCATAGATGAGCTGCTGACACTGGATAATCCCTATCATTGTCCCCATGGCAGACCCACCATAATATCCATGACGAAGTATGAGCTTGAGAAGAAATTTAAGAGGATCGTAACCTGATGAAGAAGCCTTTAATTATACTGACCGGACCGACGGCAGTGGGAAAATCGGCGCTTTCCATTGAATTGGCGAAACGGATCGACGGAGAGATTATTTCCGCAGATTCCATGCAGGTGTACCGGCATATGGATATCGGATCCGCCAAGATCATGCCGGATCAGATGGGCGGTATTCCTCACCATCTGATCGACATACTGGAGCCGACAGAAGAGTTTAATGTGGTCACATTTCAGCAAAAAGCCAAAGAAGCGATGCATGAGATTTACGACAGAGGTCGTATTCCCATAGTCGTGGGTGGTACGGGCTTCTATATTCAGGCGCTTCTTTATGACGTTGATTTTACGGATAACGACGAAGATACAGCTCTGCGGGCAGAATTGGAAGAGATCGCGAAGGAGCAGGGCAGTGAAGTGTTGTATAAGAGGCTTAAGGAGGTCGATCCGGAATCCTGCGAGATCATCCATCCCAATAATGTGAAGCGTGTGATTCGTGCCATTGAATTTTACGAGAAGACGGGCATGAAAATATCAGCACATAATAAAACACAGCGTCAAAACAGCTCTCCTTACAACTTTGCCTATTTTGTACTGAATGAAGACCGGGCGAAGCTGTACCGGAAGATCGAGCAAAGAGTCGATGCCATGATGGAACAGGGGCTGGTAGAAGAAGTGTCCGGGCTTGCCGCCGCAGGGTGCACGCGGGATATGGTTTCCATGCAGGGACTAGGCTATAAGGAGATTCTGGATTATCTGGACGGGCACATTACACTGGAAGAGGCCGTGTATCTGATCAAGCGGGATACGAGGCATTTCGCCAAGAGGCAGCTTACATGGTTTCGCAGGGAACGATACGTGCTGTGGGTAGAGAAACCGGAAGTGGATTATGACAATGAGTTGATTCAGAATATGATTACGGAATATATTATGTCCGTACTACGGGAGAAAAATATTATTCACTAAGAAACGGGAAAAGAAAATGATTGAATTAAGCAAACAATATGAACAATTTGGCATATCGGAAAAGGTATATACCTACGGTGAAGAGATTCTTGCCTCGCTGCGGGAACGTTTCAGACAAATTGATGAAGTCTCAGAGTATAACCAGCTAAAAGTGATTCGCGCTATGCAGGAGTGCAATGTCAGTGAAGCTTGTCTGCTCGGTACAACAGGCTACGGCTATAACGATTTGGGACGTGATACGCTGGAAAAGGTATATGCGGCTTTTTTCCACACGGAAGATGCGTTAGTGCGGCCCCAGATCACCTGCGGCACCCATGCGCTGGCATTGGCGCTTATGAGCAATCTGCGTCCGGGCGATGAACTTTTATCTCCTGTAGGAAAGCCTTATGATACCTTGGAGGAGGTCATCGGCATAAGGCCGTCCAAGGGCTCCCTGAAAGAATACGGGATTTCCTACAGACAGGTAGACCTTCTGCCAGACGGCGGATTTGATTACGAGGGAATACGCGCGGCGATAGGAGAACGTACCAGACTGGTTACCATCCAGCGGTCTAAAGGCTATCAGACCAGACCAACGCTGTCCGTTGCACGCATCGGAGAACTGATTCATTTCATTAAGGATATCAGGCCCGATATCATCTGCATGGTTGACAACTGCTACGGTGAGTTCGTGGAAACCTTAGAGCCTACGGATGTAGGCGCGGATATGGTCGTAGGTTCCCTGATCAAAAACCCCGGCGGCGGACTGGCGCCGATCGGTGGCTATATAGCGGGCACGAAGGATTGCGTTGAGAATGCGGCATATCGACTGACTTCGCCGGGACTTGGCAAGGAGGTTGGAGCATCGCTTGGGATTCTTTCTTCCTTCTATGAAGGTTTATTCTTAGCGCCCACCGTTACGGCGAATGCCTTAAAAGGAGCCATTTTTGCGGCAAACATCTATGAAAAGATCGGGTTTCCAGTAGTGCCGAACGGATCCGAGAGCAGGCATGACATTATACAGGCGGTCACATTCGGATCGCCGGATGGAGTGATCGCATTCTGTCAGGGGATTCAAGCGGCTGCCTCTGTGGACAGCTTCGTGACACCAGAACCTTGGGACATGCCCGGATACGATTCCCAAGTGATCATGGCGGCCGGTGCTTTTGTGTCGGGTTCCTCCATAGAACTCAGTGCGGACGGCCCCATCGCGCCGCCCTATGCAGTCTATTTTCAGGGCGGTCTGACCTTCCCCCATGCGAAACTGGGTATCCTTAAAACTCTTCAAAACCTGATAGACAGAAACATAATCACGGCAGATTTCCGCAAGGCATAAATACCTAGCACAGATGGAAGTTAATTTCTTAAGGAGCCCCTTAAAAAGCGTCAGCGCTTAACGAGGTTATGAGTTGCAAAGCAACTCACAAGTTTAGCGTCTGTTACGCTTTTTACGGAGCGCAATGTCATTAAGTTAAGAAATGTACCTTGAAAATTT